>CAYSHN010000123.1:0-8986 GCA_964430815.1 uncultured Calditrichota bacterium
CCAGCATGTGAATTTTGCACTGAATTTTGCACTGATATTTGCTGTTTTGGTGCTATATTAAAGTTAAAGGGAAACAAAAAAATTAACGACCCAATTAATATAAAAAATAATAGTAAGATTAAAACGAAAAAAGAACGTGTTTTCCTTATATTTACCATAAGTATTCCTTTTTTTTCTCATTACAAAAATTTTTCTATCTGCATTAATGATTCTTGACATTTCTAAAATCATTTGAATATATATATCTGCTCAATAAGAAGAAAATAAGAGCATCCGGAATATGCCGGATGGTGTATGATACGTTCGGAGGATACTGTTTCAGGTAATGCAATAGAGTTGAATATAGAGATATTTCTGTTTTTCACGGATTCTGTGCTTTTATTCATTGTTTTGTAATCTCTCGTTTTCTTTCGTTTTAGAATGTTGGAGTTCAATGTTATATCCATTCGGACCATTCGGGCAGTTACTGGTAGTCGTTATTGGCCAATAACAAAAAAATTAATATCATCTTACAAATTGTGAATATAAAAGTTCAGATAATCTTCCTATGGTATCTTTTTTTGATATTGAAAAATATGGTTGAATATGTGGATTAAATTTTGATTTAAATATGCATATTCGTTTAGTATTCGCGCCGAAGAGGTCCAGTGTTTTCAAACCTTCCGACTTTGCCTTTTTAATTAACTCCCAGGTAAAAAATTCATTACTGTATATCATTTTATCTAAATTCACCCAGCCTTTCCAAAAGGCTAACTGACCATTGAATTCAATGGTTAATGCCAAACTAATAATTTTATCATTGTTATACAAAAAATACAGTTTTAGATTATGAGGAAACGTTTTTAAAATATCATAATAATATTCTGGACCAAAATTTGAAAATTTAAGATTTTGCTCAAGATATCGATCTTCCATTATTGAGCAAAATTTTTCGATATCATCTGATTCTTTTATGAAAACCGTGTATCCTCTCTCTACCGTCTTAATCTTTTTTGTACAACTTCTGTCAAATAATTTCCAGATTGACTCAATGGGGAGAGTTAAATTGATAATATATGAATAATTTATATCAATATCAAAACCGTTCCATTTAAAAGGTCGTATATCATCAACACGCGGCCCAAAATCTATATGAATAATATTGGGAGAAATTCTTTTAATTTCTTTATTGAGTTCTTCTACGATCCCTTGTAAATAGATCTCTTTCTGACGTTGTTTTTGTGAATAATAATCGAGATTCATCAAATAACCATTATACGGAATCCCGGATCCATACGGTTGGGAATTCAGGAATTTTATTCCATATTTTTTAAAATAAAATAACGGAAAAAGACACATTAATTTCTCTCCCTCGTAAATTCCATAGGGTAATAATTGGCTTCCGGAGTGTTTTTCCATTATTTTTAAAAAGTCCCACATATGAAAAAGTAATTTATCCGGACTTTTCTCTAAAAAAGAATCCCATAGAAAACGATCATGTATAATTTCAATAGCCATTTGATTTCCTCAAAATAAAAAAAAATTCTTCCACGATATTTCCACTCTCTCTTATCTAAAAACTCTCAATAAATTAATTCTTGTATATATAAGTGTGTTTGAATAATAAGTACAATAAACAAGAATACGTTTAAAACTATCGCACTATAATAAAAAAAAATTAAGAAAAAAAATTGATAAAATTTTGGTGCTAACCAGCAGCATATAAGGTACAAATATGTTCTGGCATGCCATATGCTGCGAATAGAGCATGCATTGCATACGTAAAATGATTATTCATTATTTTGACAGTTTATTTTTAATTTGATCTAATACACGTTTTAAATCAGGTTCTCGAGTTAAAATAAACGAGTAATATCCAAAGAGACCGAGTACTACAACAATAAAGATCATTAATGAACTGGCATTAATCAGTTTGAGTATTGATAAAATAATACCCATTGGGACAAACAATAATAGATTTGCCACTAATATTTTTAATATGTGTTTATAATTTACCTGTGAAAATGTCAAAATTCGTTCAAGTAAAAAAGAATATACAATAATCCCGGTTCCTGCGAATAAAAATAATGCAATGTATACATTACCTAATATTCCACCGATAATTAAGGAAATTAACCGTGTTATAAGTATCAATATCTGTATATAAAGATCATAATCCAGTTTGTCGAGTACAGCAAATATTGAAGATAATGGGGATGTTAACATCCAAATGAAAGCCCAAATACTTAGTATTTGAATATAAATCCCTGACTCTGCCCATGTCGGTCCGAAAATGAAAGAAAACAGGTCTGCCCCAACAAACGTCAAAATAAGGCAGGGGAATAAATCTATCGAAACAAGAACCCTGAAGATGTCTTCTACAACAAGAGATAATTTATTTTCGTTTTGGGCTTCAGCAGCTCGTTGAAAAAAAACTTGGCCTATTGCAGATCCCACAAGATATCCCGGAAATTGCAGAACCCTGAACCCCAGTGCATATAATCCTACAATAGTGGGAGTAAAATAGGTAGATAACAGTAAAACAGGTAATTGCCAGGAAAGATTATTGATAAATGCAGAAATGCTACTATAGAGAGGAAAATTTTTATAATGTTTAAATCCATCTACTATTTTTCCCCAATGGAGAGATTTTTTGATAAACTCCTTATCTTCACGAAATATTTGCGCTCCTAAGATCGATGCTGATGCAAATGTTCCGAGAACGCTTGCACCTATTAAACTTCCCGCGGTGCCATAACCGCTGTATCCAGCTCCAATTTGCGTTGCTGTTGTCACTCCAGTGGACGCAACTCTCGAAATCGCAAGACGTTGATATTGTTTTGTGCGAGTATTCCAATAATTTAATGCTACATAGGAACCGCTCAAAAACACCATTACGGGAATAAGCCATAAGTATCGCTCAAACGTTTGAATATTCAGAAGAGTCACAATGACATTACCAAAAAGACCAAAAATAATGAATAATAAGACACTGAACAAGATATCAATTATAAAACATAAAGCTAAAAGATTTGCAGCCATTTCATCTGATTCTGGTAAGACAATCGCCAATTCATATCGTAAACAAGCTATTATGCTTAATAAACCAGTTATTGAGGTAAATACGGCAAAAAAACCAAACGCTTCAGGACCAAAATATCTCGTCAGAATTGGAGAAGATAATATCAAAATCAAGCTGGCAATTGTTGTTCCACTTAATAATTTGAGAACATCACCAATAAAATTTGAAGGGCGTTTCGATCCTCCAAGTTTATCATTCTCTAGCAACTTATCTTTCTCGTCCATTGACACCTTCATTCATTATTTTTTTAGAAATTGACATGTATGTTCAATAGTATAT
The DNA here is from genome assembly GCA_964430815.1 of uncultured Calditrichota bacterium. Taxonomy (GTDB): domain Bacteria; phylum Calditrichota; class Calditrichia; order JAJRVZ01; family JAJRVZ01; genus CAVZSQ01. The sequence continues at coordinate 3,341 of CAYSHN010000123.1, forward strand.
TGAATATGTTTGTATCAAGAAAAAGATTGAACCTCTCAACGTTACACATATACAATCTTCATTCCCTTGCTATCAAATATTACATTTCTTGAAGACGAATAATAGTTTAAATACCGGATATTCGAGCTTGTTGGCTGAAATTTTTCCCACTCACCGATGAAACCCGAATTTAATTCAAGTCCATTATCCAGGAATTCATCTGTTCTCAGTACGGAGTAGCCAATTTTTTCAGATTTAAAATCCACATTTGTGAAAATCTGGCTGTTATAATACGGAAGATGTAATTCATCAGATTGTGGATTTTCCTTCGTATTAAAAAAAATGCTAACGGCATTATCAGATAATACGTTCGAACCAACGGGGACATAATAATTTATAAAATTAAAGGACTGTAACTCCTCATTATTAAAATAATCATCACGTTGATCATGATACCACCAGAAATCTTGGGAATCAGATGCAATTGGTAAGGCGATTGATGCAAACGAAAAAATAAAAATTATGGTTAGAAATAGAGCGATGATATAATTTCTTTTCATTTGTTTTTCCAAAAAACAATTCAATAGTACATATAACCCGATAGCCGCGATGAATGCCATAAATGGCGCTATCAGGAGTGTTATCCGATCAGCCCGGAAATAAACAGTTATTATAGTAGACATTACCACAGGATTTGGTAGAAAAAATATTAGGGTAACCAGGGTGAAAAGACCAATTACAGAAAGGTGTTTGGATTTATACGTCCAGAGTGTATATCCAATTCCAAAAAATATGAAAAATGCAATGATTGCAAGTCCCACATGGCTTGTAAGGAAACCGTATTCGTTTATGTTTTGAATCGAAGATCGGACGGTTGCGATATTTTCGTTAATAAGGCTGTTAAATCTCGTTTTAATTAAAGTGCTGAAAAATCCTCCCTGGGAAAATAATTGATAGCCAATAAATACGGTAATTAAAAATAGCATATACTTCAAATTGATAATCTTTTTATCTTCGATAATTTTTTCAATCACGAAGAAAAGGAATAATAAGAAAATAATCTGATAGAGACTTACCTGATGTACGAAGACTAAAAAGAGAGAATCCAAGAGGATAATACAGTAAATACTTGTTCTAAGGTGGGGGGGGCTTTTTATAATTTTATAGAAAGAATAGATAAGAATAATAAAACCGATATATGCGAAAACTCGGGTAACCACGTATTGACTATATTCTACGACTACCGAACTTGTTGCATATAAAAGACACCCAATTAACGTTACCGTTGTATTCTCTGAAAGAATAAAAAAAAGTTTGTACAATAATAATAACACAAAGGCAAATGGAATAGCAATAACGATAAAATACGATATTTTTAACGGCAATCCAGAAAATAGTGTAGAAATTGCAATAAATATATGGTAGAGGGGGTAATTAGTGTAAAAAATGTCTAGTTCGGGTATAATAATATGACCTGAAAGGAACATAATTTTTGATAAATAGAGATGTGGTATCGTATCCGTAGCGCCAAAAAACAATGGATATTTCAATGTAACGCCGTATATTAAATTCAATGAAGTAAATAAAATCTCAGTAAGAATAAGAGACGAAGAGTTATTATGAATTATCTGGAAAAAAATCAAAGAAAATAATGCTGCTATAAATACAAAATAGTACCAGGGACGGTAAGGAACTACTAATAAAGAGATTATCGACAACAGATAAAATAAGATAAATACCAAAAATATATTGAATTTTTTATGATCAGACGATTCAAATGAGACAAATCCCTGATCCGCTAGTTCCTTGTTTAAATATTTCCTGCGAAAAAACCAGATTAAAAAACCTGCTGCCAATACTCCTGGAACTGCGACGATCAGACCTCGTATTGCATAATCGGTACGATTTATGACAAATGCAAGGAAAATACCAAAACACACCGTTACCAATAAAATTATGGGATACCATGTGGGTAAATCGTTGATCATGATATTTTTAAGGGTTTTTTTTATTGTTTGAAAAAAAAGTGTGTTTTTCATATTTTATCTCTTTGTACATAAATAAAATAATCAAATACAAGTCTATTGTCTTGGTATAAAAAAATAGTTCATTCATCAGCTCTGAAGAATACCTCATTTGTTGATCCAGATAACGATCGGGTAAATAATTTTTGAGATTTTTTAATACGATCACTTTTGATTTTGGGATTATCTGAAAAGAAATTTCGATAAAGTTTTGGATTTCAAAGAATCCTTTCCAGGTCTTTGCCTTGTTCTTGATAAAGGGAACTGGCATAGGATGAGGTAAATCCCTATAAATCGATAAGCCGGAACGTTTCGTAGTGTCTGTTATTTATGAGGATTATTTGTTCTGATTCCCTGTTCTTTGCGTTTTTTCCCGCTATTTGCATGGGGTACCGACCCTTCCCTTCTATTAAAAAACGTAGACATTATAGCCAAAGAGGGGGAGTACATAGTACATTACATCCCACGATATTTTCAATACTAACCAGATTGTAGCCGATATTCCATGACGGTTGAAGTTCGTATAGCACAAAATGGTGATGCAGAGGAATGGGACACGATTATTTCAAAGTCCCCTCATGGAACGCTTTTTCATTCATGGGACTGGTTGAAGATCATTGAAAAGCATACGTCCATGAAATTGTACCCGCTTATCGGGGTAAATGGCAGCACATCCATCGGGGTATTTCCGTTATTTTTCCAAAAAAAAGGACCGCTCAGAATGGTGTTTTCCCCACCACCTCACGCGCAACTTCCTTATCTTGGGCCTGCACTCGCAGGACCTGATACCATTAAACACGAAAAACGGGAAGATATGTATATTGAATTCCAAAATTCTTTTGAACATTTTATTATCAATAATTTAAAAGCACATTATATCCGTATTTCACTACCACCTGATCTTCAGGATCTTCGTCCCTTTATCTGGTCGGGGTATTCAATACATCCTGAATATGATTACGTGTCCGATCTCAGCATCGGGCCGGATTCCCTGCTTCAAATCCTTGGTAAAAAACAACGACAGAACCTGAATCGTGCAAAAAAAAGAGGAATTACTGTAGAAATAGGCGGAAAACAGGAGTATGAAGCAATACTCGATTTAATAGAAATCCGGTATGCCCACCAGGGGAAAAATTTTCCAGCGTCAAGAGATTATTTCTTGGATATCTATACCGCATTCAGAGAGAATATAATTATTTTTGTTGCAAAAGTTGATAATGAAATCGTCACAGGATCCATCGATTTCCACTATAAAAACACCCATTACAGTTGGATTGGAAGCCCCAAACCAAAAAACCCGATATCCCCGTCACCCAATGATCTGCTCATATGGGAGTCTGTTCGCTATGCACAAGAACGGGGTTGCAGGTATTACGTTACCGTAAGCGCCGCAGGAAATCAGCGACTTCATGTATATTATATGGAAAAACTTAATCCAGATCTTAATATTCGTTATCTTGTTAAAAAAACTTCATTTCTCACAGGATTGATTGAAACTGGTTATCAGGGCATTGTTGAACCAATAAAGGGAAAAATCCTGCACGTTTTAAAAAAATAAAAATATTCTGCCGGTTCAGTACTTGTTTTTTTATCGGTAGAATGGTGCCTTCATACTTCACCTTCACAATGTCGAAGGATTCTTATCATGTATGCTCAGGAATGGTTACTACGTTCCATGGAATCCCACAACAAAATTCCTCCTTTATATAAAAAAGAAATGCAATGGAGGAATACCAACAGAGGGACGGTGTTTCTTACGAGTTGATTTATTTTATATCACGAAAAGCTGATCATGGATAATTACTTTTTAAAAAAAAAATTTGAATTTGAGATTTTTTACTAAACCGCCGTCAATGGTGGAAAAGGGTTTGTTTTTCAAGATATCTTTCCAAAAAAAGTTCAAAAAATGAGGAAACGCTTGGATAATGGAAGAAGATTTAAGTCAAATTCAAGCAAAAAAATAAATAAGGAAAATTGTCATGAAAATATTAATTATTACGGTGAAGGATCCTAATATTGATCCAAGGCCAAACAAGCAAATAATGTCTTTATCCAAAAAACATGAAATAACGGTAGTTGGCAGGAAGAAGATCGATTTACCAGACATTGTTTCATATGAAATTAAGTATCAGATCTCGTTCCTGAACCTGTGTATATTTTTTATTCTGAACCAGTTACGATTCTATGATATATCATATAAGATTTTTACCAGAACAGCATCTCTCTATACGTATGAAAAGACACTCCTGGAAAAGGATTTCGATTGGATAATCACTCACGATATCGATACACTCCCTTTTACCATGGGTATTAAAAAAAATGCGAAAGTTATTCTGGATTTGCATGAATATTCCCCACGTCAACATGATAATCTGATCATGGATCTTCTCTTCAAAAAATTCCGGGTCTATTTTTTCAAGCGATATCTGAAGCAGTGCGATCTGATACTTACGGTTTCAGATGGAATAGCACAGGAATATCAAAAAAATTTTGGAGTACTTCCTATCATCATAACAAATGCTTCACCGTACAAAGAAATCCAGCCCCGGTTAGTCGATCCTGACAATATTAAAATGATTCACCATGGCGATACATCACCTGCAAGAAAACTGGAAAAGATGATTGAAATAATGAAATATACAGAACCGCGTTTTTCATTATATTTTATGTTAATAAAAACGGATCTCAATTATTATAATAAACTAAAGAAAATGGCAGGAAATATACATAATGTTCATTTTATCGATCCGGTACCAATGAACCGGATTGTCGATACCATAAACCAGTTCGATATCGGGCTGTTTTTGTTAGAACCCTTTAGCTTTAATGCGGTGATGGCGTTACCGAACAAATTTTTTGAGTTTGTCCAGGCACGATTGGCGCTAGCGATCGGTCCTTCACCGGAAATGATAAAATTGGTTAAAAAATTTGATTTAGGGATAATATCCGATGATTTTTCACCAAAATCCATGGCAAAACTATTAAATAACCTTTCCGCTGAAAAAATCCAGTATTATAAAGATCAATCGCATCGATCGGCATATGAATTATCTTCTAAAAAGAATGATGAGATTATAGCCGAGTATATCAGTAATTTCAGGTAAATTATTTGTTTTTTGCCATGAGTTCAATGGAGTATTTTTTTGAGATTTTATCATTTTCCAAGAATCGATGCTCTTTTTCCCACCAATTAATAATCTTTTCTCCTGTTGTCATCCACCCGTTCTTCTGGTAACAATACTTCAGGATTTTTTCATACATTTTTTCCATTATTCTTCTATATGGATTATTAAATGTATTTGAATGCCAGTTGATAGTAATTACTCCATTTAAATCCGAAGTAATATCAATAATTTTTTTGGCGGCATCCCAGGCTTGCTGATCAGTTTTATTAGATTCAAACAGTGTCCCATCCATGATAATCAAGGGGATTTCTAAAATACTCAATTCCTGTTGTTTATTCAGATCATAGGGTCTGAAAGGATGACACATGCCATTCCGAAAACCAATCATGTCTGCATATCCAAGGGTTGAATCATACCTGAATCCTGTTCTCTCAAGTAAATTCCAGGTTTCTGGTATTCTGAACCGTAAATAATGATTTCGATACCCTACAATTTTTTTTCCCAGTTAATTTTCCAAT
>CAYSHN010000124.1:0-8982 GCA_964430815.1 uncultured Calditrichota bacterium
AGAATTGTGGAGTAATTTACCTTAAAGTGGAGAGAATTCCCTGAATATGGCAGTAAATGATTTTTCCGGCGAGTTTCATTTTAGTTTAGATTCGAAAAAACGAATCAATATACCTGCGGCAATGCGTAAAATGTTAGCCCCGGAAGCAGAAGGAGTTCTGGTTTTTACCCGCGGCTTCGAAGGTTGCGTCTATGTCTACCCTAATGATGAATGGAAACGTCTCACTAAAAAACTAAATTCTCTGGATAGTTTTAACGTTAAAGTACGTGATTTCATCCGCCTATTCGTTGGTCCGGCTTACAAGACCATCATGGATAATCAGGGCAGGATTTTATTGCCTGATACGATCCTGCAAATGGCTAAAATTGATAAAGATATTCTGCTGCTCGGTTCACTAAATAAATGGGAATTGTGGAACCCTCGTCTGTATATGAAATATATGCAAGATAATAATCCATCTATGGAGAATCTGGCGCAAGATATTAATTTTAGCGCAATATTTAAAAATGACGATTGACACCTATTCCACCTATCACATTCCCGTACTACAGAAGGAGGTTTCATCTTATTTGATTACAAATCCCCAGGGCATATACGTTGACGGGACTGTGGGTGGGGGTGGTCATGCAGAATATATACTAAAAAATTTTAAAGAATTAGGCCGGTATGTGGCAATCGATCAGGATCAATATGCCCTGCAATTTTCAACTAAACGGTTGCAGCCCTTCGGCCACCGGAAAATAAGTTTCCATCATGCCAATTTCAGTCAGTTTGACCAGGTACTGGCCAAATTGAATTTGATGGCTGTCGATGGGATTTTACTCGATCTTGGCGTGGCTAGTTACCAGATCGAACAACCCGAACGGGGATTCAGTTATATGCAATCCTGCCCTCTGGACATGCGTATGAATCAAGCGAATGAACTGACCGCCGCGGATATTGTCAACAACTGGTCGGAACAGGATTTGACGCGGATTTTTACTGAATACGGTGAAGAAAAAAAATCCAGGCAAATTGCCCGGCAGATCGTCCGGCACAGAACTACAGAGCAATTAACCAACAGCGAACAATTGAAAAAAATCATTAATCTGGTAAGTACACGACAACAGGCAATTAAAAGTTATGCCCGAATTTTTCAGGCTTTGCGTATCACAGTCAATGACGAGTTGAATCAACTTGAATTGTTCCTGCAAAAGTCATTGAGCTTTTTAAAGTCCGGAGGTCGTTTGGTTATTATTGCCTATCATTCACTGGAAGATCGCCTGGTGAAAAAATTTTTTGTGTCACAGATGCGACCCTGTACTTGTCCACCTGAATTTCCTGCTTGTGTATGCGGGAAAAAAGCTACATTAAAAATCATCACTAAAAAACCGATTCGTGCCGATCAGCGGGAGATTACCGCTAATATTCGTGCACGCAGTGCTCATCTTCGGGTTGGAGAAAAACTGTGAAACGCACTGCTAAGCAAAAAGATAATAAACTGCTTAATCTGCTCATCCATCCGCTTAAATTCTATCTGCGGATTCTGCTAGTTGTCATTACCGTGGGTATCTATCAATATCAATCCATCCGTATTGATATTTTGGCCAGAGAGATCCGCAGTCTGGAGCTCAAACGCGATCAATTGATTAATGATAAAACCACCATCCAAATCCAGATTGATCAACTCACTCATCTTAGCCGAATTGAAAAAATAGCCAAAGAAAGATTCGGTCTGATCAGTCCGGGACAGGAAATAGAACGAGTAGTAATCAAAAAATATGATTCTGGAAACAAATACAATTCCGGTAAGAACGGCCTCAAATTAAAAGTAGCCGGGGTGCAATAACGTGATTCAATTTGCAGATATCAAATTTAAGCGCATTTACTATATTGCAGCGGCATTAGTACTCCTGTGGGTACTATTGGAGATTCGTTTATTTAAAATTCAAGTCCTGCAACATAATTTTTATGTTGAACATAGCCAGCAACAATCAGCAAAAAAAATACAATTGATTGCACACCGTGGTGAAATCTTTGACCGTAATGGGGCCTGTTTAGCAACCAATTTAATTTATTATGATTTCGGGGTAGACTTAAGCCGAGTTGAGAACCGTGAATCGGTCGCCCGAAACTTCGCCAGTATCTTTGACAAACCAAAATCATCTTACCTGAAAAAAATGCGAGCGGACCGGGATTTTGTTTACCTGGAACGTAAAGTGCCTGAAGCACTAGCCCTAAAGATTGATCGGATTGATGATGCTGGTCTGGTCAAGATGGAAGGTTCGCGCCGTTATTATCCGTTCGGAAAATGCGCTAGTCAAGTGATTGGTTTCACCGATGTAGATGATCAAGGCGCTAATGGTTTGGAACTGCAATATCAGGATCAGTTGGCAGGGAAAAATGGCTGGACGTATTTGACCGCCGATGCCCGGAGAAGATTCGGAATTAATGTCGATTTGCCTCATAAAGATCCCCAACCCGGTATCAATCTGCACTTAACTATTGACAAAGATTTTCAGACTATTGTTGAAGAAGAACTCGATCGCAGCCTACGAAACCTGACTGCCCGATCAGGAATTGCTATTCTGCTTAATCCCAACAGTGGTGAAATACTGGCCATGTATTCCAGTCCCGGTTACAATCCCAACGATCCTGGCCAATCTACACCTGAACAGCGTAAAAATCGGGCTATCATGGATATTTTTGAACCCGGCTCTACTTTTAAGATATTTCCGGCTGCAGCTCTTTTGCAGGAGGGACTGAAAAAACCCAACGATCTGGTCTTTTGTGAGAACGGCAATTACCGGATATATAAACATAATATCAATGACCATCATAAATATGGCTGGTTATCGTTCAGAAAAGTAATTCAAAATTCCTCGAATATCGGGATGGCTAAACTGACTGTCGATCTGCCCAAAAATCAATTTTATAAATATCTGAAAAACTTTGGCTTTGATTCACCTACTGGTATCGATTTAGATGGTGAAGCCGGTGGTATATTAACCAAACCTGATAAATTTTCAGGGCTTTCCAAAGCGGTCATCTCCTTTGGCCAGGAAGTTGGTGTGACCGCTATTCAAATCGTTACTGCTTATGCGGTAGTTATTAATGGTGGCAATTTACCCCGTCCTTTTATTGTACAAAAAACAGTGGATCAAGATGGTGATGTGCTTGATGAAAATGAATCCCAGATCGTCCGTCAGGTACTTAATGAAAAAGTCAGCCGCACCCTGAAAGAATTTATGCTGGATGTGGTACAGAATGGTACCGGTCAAAAAGCAGCTATCCCTGGAGTACAGATCGGAGGTAAAACCGGCACCGCACAAAAATATGATTACCAAAACAAACGCTACATCTCAAATAATTACCTATCCTCTTTTATTGGATTCGTTCCTTATGATAATCCGGAATATGTTCTGGGCATATTCATCGATGCCCCCAAATTGAAATATTATGGTGGAGATGTCGCAGCTCCCGTTTTTGCGGCAATTATGGGTCGCATTCTGGGTTTTACACCACCTGAAAATAGCGCACCCGAAACCGATCTCAAAATTGCCAAAGCCAATCAGTCTATTCCCAATATGCAGGGATTTCCGTTTTCAGCAATCGAAGAATATCTGGAAATCAAAGATGTGGATTATATTGTCCAGGGTGAAGGAACTCATGTTTTATCCCAAACCAATAATGATGATGAAGTCAAACTCATTTTAGGTGACCCTGAAATAAAAGGAAAAGTTATCCCCAATCTACGGGGTCTAACTGTACGTGAAACTTTTCAGCATATTGATTTTTCCAAGGTACGGGTGCGGATCGTCGGCTACGGAAAAGTAGTTGAACAATCAATTAAACCGGGAACTGTCATCACTAAAGGGAGTGAATTGGTCCTCACTTGCAGTCGATGAATGTCAAAGTACTTATGAAAACAAAAAATCTGAAAGAAATACTGGACGGAGTTGAATTTACAGAAAAAGTCAGTATCAGGGACTGTCCGATTAATCAGATTGTCTATGATTCCCGTAAAGTAAATCCACAAAGTCTGTTTATAGCTATTAAAGGATTTAAATCTGATGGACATAATTTTTTAAAACAAATCGCCACCCAGGGTGTGGCCGCAGCAATTGTCGAACATAAAGATCCACAGTTGCAGTTAGATCAATATCAGGTTAAAGATACCCGGTTGGAAATGGCTCATATAGCCGCTAACTTTTTCAGTCCCGAATTACAAAAAGTTAAACTGGTAGGCATCACTGGTACCAACGGTAAAACAACCACCTCGTTCCTGATCCGCTCGATCATGGAAAATGCTGGTCTAAAAAGTGGATTAATCGGAACCATCAGTTACCAGGTGGCGGAACAAACCATAAAAGCCTGGAATACCACACCGGAATCGATAGATCTGTGCAAGATGATCTATGAAATGTACACGAACAATCGACGCGGTTGTGTATTGGAGGTCTCTTCCCATGCCCTGGCTTTAAAACGGGTAGAGTATTTGAAATTTGCCTTAGGCGTTTTTACCAATCTTACCCAGGACCATCTTGATTTTCATGTTAATATGGAGGATTATTACACTGCTAAAAAACATCTCTTCACCCTGTTGAGTCCGAAAGGTCAGGCAGTGATCAATAGCGACGATTCATATGGCAAACGGCTTTGTCAGGAGTTGCCTCAGAACCTGATCGATTTCGGTTTTTCAACTCAGGCAAAAGTACATCCCTTAAACTGGAAGAATTCAATCTCCGGCTTGCATCTTACCGTTCAGACTCCGGTCGGAGATATTGATATTCATTCGACTTTAATTGGAAAATTCAATATTGAAAATATATTAGCAGCGATATCTACCGGACTGGCTATGAATTACGATCTTAAAACCATTAAAGCCGGTATAGAAAAAATTAAAGCTGTACCAGGTCGGTTGGAAATAATCAGAACCGGTCAGGATAAGTCGATAGTGGTTGATTATGCGCATACTCCCGATGCCCTGGAGAAAGCCTTACTTGTATTAAGTCAATTGACCCGTAATGAACTGTGGGTTGTTTTTGGTTGTGGCGGAAACCGTGATAAGACCAAAAGACCGATCATGGGCTCCATCGCAGAAAAAATTGCCGACCGGGTAGTGGTTACCTCTGATAATCCCAGATTTGAATCGCCACAGGAAATTGTCAATGAAATCCTGACCGGTTTTTCATCACTACAGAATGTACATATGGAACTTAACCGCCGGGCTGCGATCACCTATGCCCTGGAAAATTCCAAATCCGGTGATACCATTCTGATTGCCGGTAAAGGTCACGAGGATTATCAAGAAATCCAGGGAGTAAAATATCCTTTTGATGACCGAACCATTATTAATGAGTTGGTCCAATGAATTATCTCTGTTTAGCGGATTTCCGGCAATTGGCGGAGGCGGTGATCCTGAATCAGCCTTCCGAACAGGAATTTATCAGACCGACCCGGGGTATTTCCATCGATAGCCGCTCATTGAAAGTCAATCAGATATTCTGGGCACTCAAGGGAGCAAAATACGATGCTCACGATTTCATTATCGATGCAGTGAAAAACGGAGCAGCAGCGGTGGTCATCGACCGTAAACATGCCAATACCGTCGGTAAGATGGGAGTACCGGCCATAGTCGTACCGGATACCTTACTGGCCTTACAAAAAATGGCAACTTTGCATCGTAAAAAATTTGATATACCCATTCTGGCCATAACCGGTACAAATGGTAAAACTACTACTAAAGAGATGTTGGCCTGGATTCTACAATCAAAATTCAATATGCATAAGACCTGGGGCAATCTTAATAACCATATCGGGGTACCATTAACCTTATTGCATTTGACCACTTCGCATCAGATTTCAATTATTGAAATGGGTACCAACCATCCCGGAGAAATTGCCCTGCTCGGTTCTATGGTTGAGCCGACTATTAGCTTGATTACTAATATTGGCCGCGGTCATTTACAATTTTTTAAAAATATTGAAGGAGTGGCTAGAGAAAAACTGGATCTATTTAAATGCACCAAGCCCGAAGGCCTCCTTATCGTAAATAAAGACGATATTTATCTTGGTGCATATTCATCCTCCAGCCACTCTTTTTGTTCTTATTCCCTTCAGGACGCCGCATCAGCCGATGTGCACGGTAAATTCATCAGTCTGGATGATGGGGGTACCGGTATCTGGGAACTTAACCGTAAAGTTGTAATAACCATGCAGGTAACCGGCCGGCATAATGTACAAAATGCTCTGGCCGCAAGTACTGCTGCTCTGTATTTCGGTATCGGCGAAGCAGAAATCAAAGAGGCCCTGGAAAAATATCATCCCTACGAAAAACGGATGCAGATCATTAAAAATGGAAATTGGACTATTATTAACGACAGTTATAATGCTAATCCTGATTCGTTTATGCCGGCATTAGAAACTCTCCTGCATATGGCTGAAAAACAAACCTGTAGAAAAATTCTCGTGCTGGGAGATATGCTGGAACTGGGGAAAACCAGCCAGCATTTACATTTGGAAATACTGCAACAGGCACATTCCTCCGGAGTCAATGGCATTTTTACACTTGGTGAATCATTCCGTAAAGCAGCCAAAAAGATAAAGGTAAAAGCACCCGGAAAGATTTATTCCTTTTTATCCCATCAGGAACTGAGCAGCGCATTAAAAAAATTCATTGAACCTGGTGATATCATCCTGATTAAAGGATCACGAGGAATGCAAATGGAAAAAATTTTATCCTTCCTCTAAAAATTAATAGGGCCTGATAGGTGAGCAACAGGTCCGGGAGAGGAACAATGAATTTGAAGTTAAAAATGAAAATTAAAATCAAGATATACCAGAAAACACCTAAATAATATCTATAGAGTGAAAAAAGATGCTGGCAGAATTTCTTTATCATTTAAAATCGTATTTTTTTGGATTTAATGTTTTTCGCTATATAACCGTAAAATCGGCCCTGGCAGCCGTTACCGCCCTTCTTTTCAGTTTACTGATCGGACCTAAAATAATACGGTTGCTGCGCCAGCATCAATTGGGTGAAGAAATTCGTGAGGATGGACCGGCCAGTCATTTGGTCAAAAAAGGCACCCCAACTATGGGTGGATTAATCATTGTCATATCTGTCATGCTGGCTGTACTGTTATGGGCTGATATTTTTAATATTTATGTCTTTTTGATATTTACGGCTACCCTGGTCCTGGCCGGAATTGGATTTATTGACGATTACCTGAAAACCGTAAAAAAAATGAAACGGGGTTTAATCAGCCGGTATAAATTAATTGGACAGATCAGCCTGGGGTTATTTATCGGTGCTGTAATATACTTCCATCCCCTTTTCGCCGGAATCCATTCCAACACCAGTGTACCATTTTTTAAAAACCTGGAAATCGATTTTGGATCGTTCTACATCATCTTCATCGCTTTTATTGTAACCGGTACTTCCAATGCTGTAAATCTTACAGATGGACTGGATGGTTTGGCTGCCGGACTTGCAGCTATCGCTTTCCTGGCCTTTGCCGGAATGTGCTATATAACCGGCCATGTGCAACTAAGCGACTATTTAAATATCATTTATCTTCCCGGTGCCGAAGAATTAACTGTCTTCTGTATGGCGGTTCTGGGTGCAGCCATTGGATTTCTATGGTACAATACTCATCCTGCCGAAATTTTCATGGGGGATACCGGTTCCCTGGCACTAGGTGGAGCCCTGGGAACCGTGGCTATTCTGATTAAAAAAGAATTATTGCTGGTCATCATCGGTGGTGTGTTCTTAGCTGAAGTACTATCAGTAATTATTCAGACAACCTATTTTAAATACACCCGCCGGAAATATGGTACAGGAAAACGTGTTTTTAAAATGACACCCATTCATCACCATTTCGAACTGCTGGGTTGGAACGAATCCAAGGTAGTCGTACGTTTTTGGATTATTGGCATTTTACTGGCATTATTGACCTTAACTACATTCAAAACTCAATAGAGAAAATGGCAAATATACATATGAATATACGGCAGTTGAAACATAAGAAGGTTACCATCCTGGGGGCAGCACGCAGTGGTATTGCTGCTGCCAAATTGCTTTCAAAACACGCTGCCCGTGTATTTGTGAGTGATCTGGCCAAACCAGAAAATAAAATCGCTGAAAAGCAAATACTTGAGGGGCTGGGGATACCCTTTGAATTTGGAATACATTCCGATCAAATCTATGATGCCGACTTTATCGTGCTTAGTCCCGGTATCTCACCGGCAACACCGCTGGTGCAAACTATTCGCCATAAAGGTATCCCCATTTTTTCCGAAGTAGAGCTGGCCTCCTGGTTTTATGCCGGGCCAATAATTGGTATAACCGGTTCAAACGGTAAAACCACCACTACCACCATTGCCGGTCAGATTCTGCGACAGCAATTTCCGGATACGATAATTGCCGGTAACATCGGGACACCGTTCTCCGGCGAAGTATATTTTAATCCGGCGGCTACTTGTGCCGTGGTGGAAATTTCCAGTTTTCAACTGGAAACAATTGACTCGTTTCATCCTCATGTGGTGGTAATCCTCAACCTGGCTCCCAACCACCTGGACTGGTATAAAACATATGAAGATTATATTGACGCAAAGATGCGTATCATGATGAATCTTAAACAAAATGATACTCTGATCTATAATGGGGATGATGAATTACTCGCAGCCAGAGTTCAGAGTAGTCCCGCTCAAAAATTACGTTTCAGTGCAGACGATCAAGCAGCTGATGCATATCTTAAAAATCAGGCCCTGTTTATCCTCAATTCCAGACTGGTGGCGGTACAGGAAATCAAACTACGCGGTATGCATAATTATATGAATGCTATGGCTGCAGGTTTGGCTGCCCGCTGCCTTGGCATTAGTAATGACCAGATTATCGAAATACTTTCTACTTTTTCTGGCATAGAACACCGCCTGGAATTTGTAGCGAATATTAATGATATCTTATTTATAAATGATTCCAAAGCCACAACAATTGAA
>CAYSHN010000125.1:0-8980 GCA_964430815.1 uncultured Calditrichota bacterium
TTTCGATCTTCGGGTCCGGGAGGTCAGAGCGTAAATACGACGGATTCAGCAGTACGTGTAACTCATTTACCCACCAATATGGTCGTATCCTGTCAGGATGAAAAATCGCAATTGAAGAATAAAACCAAAGCCTTGAAAGTATTAAAAGCCAGGTTGCTGGATAAAGCAATCCGTGAACAGAATGCATCGATTAGTATGCAGCGTAAAAGTATGGTGGGGAGTGGCGACCGCAGTGCAAAAATTCGCACCTATAATTTTCCACAAAATCGGGTAACAGATCATCGGATTAATCTGACCCTTTATAAATTGGATAGAATCATGGAAGGCGATATAAGTGAATTAATTGAAAAACTCCATCTGGTCGACCGCAGTGAGAAATTAGAAGAATCAATAATAATCAATACCCGCTAGATGAGAACTTAGGTATCAAGACCGCTGAATGACTGACCTAAAAAAGCAGTGGAAAATAATCGATATTTTAAATACAACCACTGATTACTTTACCCGAAAAAATATCTCTGATCCCCGTTTAAATGCCGAAAGGCTGCTGTCACATTTGCTGCAGGTGGAACGTATACAACTATATCTGCAGTTCGATCGTATTCTAAATGAAGTCGAGCTTGCTAACTATCGCCTGCTGGTCGAACGACGAGCTAAACGGGAACCCTTGCAATATATTATCGGCCAGACAGAATTTATGGGTCTGATAGTCCAGGTCAATCCGGCGGTATTAATACCCCGCCCTGAGACGGAAATTCTGGTGGAACGGACCCTGACTTTAAAGAATAAATTTGATCGGCAGGAGGTCGTGATCTGGGATATTGGCACGGGCAGCGGATGTATTGCCATCGCTCTGGCGAAATTATGGTCTGGCTGCCGTATTTTAGCCACAGATATTTCTGATGAAGCATTACAGGTAGCTCAAAAGAATGCAGAACTTAATATGGTAGCCGAACAAATTAGTTTTGTTAACCATGATATACTGCAGCAAGTACCAGCGGCCGCTAAAAATATTGACATCCTGGTATCCAATCCGCCGTATATTAGTGTACAGGAGATGCCGAATTTAGACGAAGAAATCCGTTATTATGAACCGGAAAGTGCTTTGACCGACTATGGCGATGGCCTCAGTTTTTACCAGCGGATATTTAAATTAATCAAGGAAGAACTTCAGACTCAGTATATTATGTTGGAATTGAGCGGATTAAATCAAGATAAAATCATAAATTTAGCGAAACAATTTAATTATGAATACATTAACACTTACAGGGATAATAATAATATTATCAGAATACTGGAGATAACCGTAAAATAAACTATGTCAAAAAATCAATTTAAAAAAGAAATAGTGACGATACTGGAACGGAATAAAAATGGACTTTCCGTAGATGAGCTAAAAAACATACTTAAGGTCCCCAAGAAAAATCAACATGAATTTTTGCGGACTTTTAAATATCTGGTAAGTTCCGGACAGATAATTCAAATGCGTAATTCCCATATGTATAAAGTGCCGGCGAAGTCCAGATTGATACAAGGTATATTGAGTTTGACCCGGGCAGGTTTTGGATTTGTACATGATGCGGAAAATGATGTAGATGTTTATATCGGCCGCGATCATCTCAATACAGCTTTTGACGGCGACGAGGTAGAAGTAAAATTATATGCCACTAACCGGGGGAAAAATGAAGAAGGTTTTGTCTCAAAGTTACTTAAACGAAATCGCCAGCAGTACGTAGGCACTTTTCATCAAACGAAATATTATGGTTATGTCGTTCCGGATAATCCCAAAATATACCGGGATTTTTATATTCCCCAGGAGAAGCAAAATAATGCCCAACAGGGTCAAAAGGTAGTAGTCAGACTGGATAAATGGGAAAATGATCATTTAAATCCGGAAGGCTCGATCATAGAAATCATTGGTCAGCCTGGTGAGCCCGGAGTGGATGTCGCATCTGTTGCTTACTCTTTTCAACTTGCTGTGCATTTCCCGAAAAATGTTGAAATGGAGGCGGCAGTTATACCATCCGGCATTACTGATCTGGAGATTAAAAAACGGCTGGATCTGCGTGAGAAATTCTGTGTCACCATTGACCCGGAAGATGCTAAAGATTTTGATGATGCGGTATCACTGGAGAAAAACGAACGTGGTAATTATTTGCTGGGCGTGCATATCGCCGATGTTAGTTATTATGTTCAGGAAAAATCGATCATCGATCAGGAAGCCTTGGCCCGTGGTACCAGTGTCTATCTGGTCGATCGTGTTATTCCCATGTTGCCTGAAGTACTATCCAATCAAATGTGTAGCTTGCAACCCCAGCAGGACCGGTTGGCCTATAGTTGTATTATGGAAGTAAATCAGGCTGGGGATGTACTGCAGTACCAACTGCAGCCCTCAGTAATCAACAGTAAACGGCGGTTCACGTATGAAGAAGTACAGGCTCTAATCGATACTAATGGATCCGATCCACATACCCCTCATCTGAGCAGCATGATGGAATTGAGCAAACGTTTGAACCTGAAAAGATTTAAAGAAGGAGGGGTCGATTTTGAAACACCCGAAGTTTCTTTTACTCTGGATAAATCCGGATTTCCCACGGCGGTCAGACGTAAACAACGCCTGGATAGTCACCGGCTGATTGAAGAATTCATGCTGCTGGCAAACAAGACGGTTGCTGAGCATATCAAGAAAATAAGTACCCGTGATTTTACTCTGCCTTTCCTGTACCGGGTGCATGAGCAACCCGATGAAGAAAAAATGGAAAAATTTTTTGGATTTCTGAATACCCTGGGTTTCAAAATTAAACCGCGCCAGAATGTTAGTTCAAAATATTTTGGACAATTATTAGCCAGTATCAAAGATACCAAAGAAGCTATTGTAATCGAAGAAGTTGCCTTACGTTCAATGATGAAAGCTATTTATTCAACAAAGAATGTCGGACATTTCGGATTGGGATTCAGACAGTATACGCATTTTACTTCTCCCATCCGGCGGTATCCGGATTTAATGGTCCACCGGTTGCTAAAAAGGTACACTCAATCCATTACCGGGTTGGACCTGGCGAATTTGAGTAAATCTCTGGAAGAAATAGGTCAGCAGTCCACGGCTAAGGAACGAGGCGCTATGGAAGCAGAACGGGAATCGATGCGCCTGAAAAAGAATGAGTATATCAGTCAGTTTATCGGCGAAGAATTTAACGGGATTATTTCCGGTGTCATGCCCTTCGGTATCTTTGTGGAACTGTATGACACACTGGTGGAGGGACTTGTTCATGTAAAAGACATGGATACCTATTATATCTATGATGAAAAGAGTTATGCTTTAGTTGGCAAAAATTCCAGTCAAAAATTACGCCTGGGTGATTCCGTGCGCATTAAAGTCAAAGAGGTTAATCTGGAAGAAGGAAAGGTGGATTTTCTATTAGTAAATAAAGTGGAATGATTGAGCGAATGAATCAAGAATAGTAAAAAACTTGTCAGTATATGAGAATAATAACCTGCAAAACTGTTTTGTTTCTAACCTTTTTATTGTTCGTTATTATTCGCAACGATTTGGCCTTGGCCCAGTCACTGCCAGCAGATTCTGCAGCACTTTTTTCAATTATTGATACAAACCTGGTTGCCATTCCGTCTGATTCAACAACAGAAGTAGTAAAACCTGATTCTAACCGGGGTTTAGACCTGGCTGCACCTATTAATTACTGGGCTGACCGGGGAGGAATTAGTTGGGATAAAAATAAGATCTATTTAAGAGGTAATGCTAAGATTGTTTATCAGGAAATGACTCTGCAGGCTGCCAGTATCATGATTGACCAGGAAAATCATTATCTGTTCGCTGAAGGGATTGTGGATACAGTTGATTCATTAGGTAATCCAATTTATAAGGGTACGCCGGTCTTCACAGAGCAAGGGGAAGAACCTATCTATGGAAATACCTTATATTATGATTTTAAAACCAAGCGTGGCAAGGTCAATTATGGTAAAACCCAAATGCCGCCTGGATATTATAAAGGTCAGAAAATAAATAAAATAAGTGATAAAACTTTATTGGTCGAAGACGGTTATTTCACCTCTTGTGAGTATATCGATAATCCGCATTTTTATTTCAGAAGTCACAAGATGCGGGCTGTGGTCAAAGACAGGATGGTAGCGCAGCCTGTTTATCTCTATATCGCTGATGTCCCTCTACTGGCGATTCCGTTCGGTGTTTTCCCCAATAAGCGGGGCCGGCACTCCGGTATAGTTATACCGAATTATGGTGAGAGCAGTTACGGCGGAAGATTTTTAAAGAATATGGGATACTACTGGGCACCCAGCGATTTTCTGGATGCAACTTTTTTAACCGATTTTTATGATAAACTTGGCTTTACATATAAAGCGGACCTGAGTTATAAGCTGCGTTATGCTTTTAATGGTAATGTCGGTGGATATTATCTACCCCGGGATCCCAATACGGGATCAAGACGTGAAAGATGGGCCTTTACGGTCAGGCACACGCAAACAATAGATCCTACTTTGAGCATCTCGGCTAACGGCCAATTTCAAAGTGATCGCACCCTGGAAAGGGAATTGTCCAGCAACATTGACCGGCGCACCAATCAACTGATTACTTCAAATCTGAGCATTAACAAGAGTTTTCGTGGAACTAAAAATTCACTTTCGGTTAATATCAGCCGGATGGAAAATTTGAAAAATGGAAATATATCTTATACATTGCCCAATGCCCGGTTTTCCCGACAGCAGACTTCTCTGTATGAATTATTTACTGGTAATTCGGCCAGGGACAACCGTTACTGGTATCAAAAGATTAATTTCAATTATGATGTTACTTTATTAAACCGCGGTGATAAGACATGGGTAGATCAAGATACTGCTTTTCATAGAAAAGAAAAACGGGCTTTACTACACAATATATCATTTAATTCTCCTCAAAGAGTATTAAAATTTTTTAATTTGACCCCATCAATGAATTATCAGGAGTTATGGGTTGATGAAATGACCCGGGCCCAATATGATACCAGTACCAAGTCCATTATAGAATCACAGGTAAGACAATTTGCCAGCAGAAGAACTTTTAATACCAGTTTAACTTTTAAAACAACTTTATTCGGTCTGTTTGAACCTAATATAGGCAGTTTCAAATTTTTGCGTCATAAAATTGATCCACAGATATCCTATATTTACACCCCGGATTTTTCAACTCCTTCGTGGGGATATTTTAATAAAGTTGCCGATTCCACCGGGAGGGTGAACAAGATCGATAAATTTAAGAATAATTTATTCGGAGGAACACCACAAGCCAATGAATCACAATTTATGCGTATTAGTATCAGCAATCTCTTTCAGGCGAAATTAATCGATGGTGATAAAGAGAAAAAAATTGATCTATTCTCTTTAAATTTCAGTACCAGTTATAATTTTAAACTGGATAGCCTGAATTGGGGTGGTTTGAATACCAGTTTTAGAGCAACTCCTGTGCAGGGTATTAATCTCGATATTTCGACCACGCACAGTTTTTATGCGGCCGGGCCGGGAGGTAAGGTAATAGTTGATGAATTCTTGCCGGCTAAAGGTAAGTTCCCTCGATTACTCAACTTACGTGCCAGTACGGCTTTTGCACTGGATAACAAATTATTTGAAACGAAAAGCAAGAGTGAAGAAGAATCGCCGGCAGGTAATAATAATGACGCCTCTGCAGAAGAAGATTTAGAAGATTTTTCCTATATTCAAACAGAAAAAATCAGCGATGAAAAAGCGGCCAAAGCCCTTAAAATTCCATGGCGGGTGAGTTTCAATATAAGTTATAACTATAATCCTTGGGTTGATAATAAAAGTGAAGAAAGCCGGCTGGATCTGGGTACCAACGCCAGCATTACCCTGACTAAAAATTGGCGTATTAACTGGACCGGGCGTTTTGATTTAATGAAACCCACTATTGTTTATCAGAGTTTTTCTATATATCGTGATTTGCACTGTTGGGAAATGTCCTTTAACTGGCAGCCCAGTAATGGTTATTATTCTTTCCAGATTAATGTTAAAGAAGCTGTCTTACGGGATATTAAAATGACTAAACATCCGGCTGGCCGGGCATATTATTAGTAAAATTGATATTCGTCAAAAGTTACCATTAATAAAAACGCAAGCAAAATCGACCAGGTGGCGTCTATATATTAATTGGAAATCCGATTTTTAAACATTGAACATTTATATGTGAATTGGGAAATTTTAACGAGGAATTTTTTAATCTGGTTTTTGAACTTAGTTAAAAAAGAAAAACGAACAATCCGGCAATTTCCATGCAGGTGATAAGACAATATATCGGTGATCGTGATCGGCAGATTTTTAGACTAGCTATTGTTGCTTCGATTGCAATTCATTTATTGCTATTTTTTCTATTAAAATCTGAATTTTTTAAAATCGATTTAAAACAAGCGTTAGCACAACCAACCGAGCCAGTTACTATTCTTTTCCCTGAAAATAAGCCGACAAAAATTGTCGAGAACATTAATGAAAATAGCCTGGAACCGGATAATTCTGATTTACTTTCCGATCGTAATTCCCGGGCACGTAACCCGGAGTTATTAGATGAATTTGGTAACCAGCCATTCAGTACGGGTTCTTTACCATTTGAGAATCTGTCAAATCCCGAAATTCCGCTGGTCGCCTCGACGCAATCCGTAAAAAAATTTATGCGTGACGCTTTAGGAAAAGACGCAAGTGATGTTTCAGAACAGAACGCTTTGGACCAATCCTCAAATGAAGCAACCAGTGCCGGTTCTGCGCTAGCGAATGATAGTTATTATTCTGACCAAAACTGGGCCCAGAAAAAATTTTCGGCAGATGAATTGGGTGATATTTCTTTAAGTACTTATGCCTGGGAATGGGCTCCTTATATCCATGCCTTAAAGCGTAAGTTGTATCAGGTATGGTCTCCACCTGTGGCCTATTATTATTTAGGTTTGATTTATGGTTATACGGTGATTCAGTTCTCGATATCCAGAGATGGCCGGTTGTTGTGGTATAAAGTGCTGGAACAGAACGGTCATGAATCTTTACAACAAACCAGTGTAAATGCCATTGTGGCACTTTTCCCCTTTAAAGCACTCCCGACTAATTTCCCTGAAAATCAATTAACTATCATTGCCAAATTAATTTATCCCAATCCAAGAGAGGTAACCCAATAATATGTTAGAATGGTTTAAAAGCGGCGGCATAATGATGTATCCCTTATTGCTATCATCTATAATGGCACTGGCTATTATCATCGATCGATTCATTTGTTTACGGCGGAAAAAGATCTTGATACCGGAAATAGTCAATCTGGTTGAACACTTTTTTTCAAAACAGGATGTCGATCTGGCCAGAAATATTTGTGCAAAATATAAAGGACCACTTCCCAATTTAATCCGCCTGACGCTGGAGAATAGTGCGCTGGAGCGCGATGAGCTTAAAGAATTATTGGAAGATCAGGGTCGCCAGGAAATCCGCGAATTAGAAAAGGGATTACCATTATTAGAAACGATCGCTGTTGTTTCACCATTGTTCGGATTTCTCGGCACTGTTCTGGGGATGGAAAAAGTATTTAATGTTATAAAGGAATTAGGGGTTGGACAGGCAGCTGCCCTTTCCGGGGGAATTGCCGAAGCTTTAATTACCACAATTGCCGGATTATTCATCGGCGTCCCCGCTCTTATTTTTTATAATTATTTTATCAGCAAAGCAGAAAACTATGTTCTGGATATTGAAAAACATTCAAATTATTTAATTCAAAAAATATTTCATTTTAAAAAATAAATAGTAAACGATTTATAGCCGATGCAATTTTCTAAAAATCAACCGAAAAAAGTAACGCTCAATATTACATCGCTTATGGACATTATGTTCATTTTAATAATATTTTTTACAGTAACATCCACTTTTTTGGAACAACCCGGCATTGAATTGAAATTACCGGAGGCTGAAAGCAGTGAGACGCATACTGCTGAAAAAGTAATTATTTTTGTTGATGCCCAGGGGAAAATTTATATCAATAAAAATCAGATACAACTGGAGGCCCTGGCCGAGACAGTCGGTGAATTGCTGCAGGCCCAAACAGAAAAAATGGTGGTATTAAGAGCGGATGAGAAAACGACCCATGGTACTGTTATCAAGGTTATGGATTTACTGCGTAAAAAAGGAATATATAAGATCATTATTTCTACTGCTAAACCTTAAATACAAAACCATCTAAAAATGATTCACTAAAGAACCAAGTGAAAGATATGCAATACTTTTCAAATCTTTCAATTCAGCCGCAGATCATTGAACGGTTAACGGAAGGTATCAAAAGGAAACGTCTGGCTCATGCCTATCTTTTCTACGGACCGGAGGGCAGTGGTAAAGAGGCTATAGCCTTCGAGTTAGCGAAAGCATTGAACTGCCAGGATTTAGAAACCATTCCCTGCAATACCTGTGCGGTGTGCAATAAAATCAGGTCGCTGAATCATCCGGATGTTAAATACCTTTTTCCCACTGCCAGCACCTGGTCGGTTGATGATATCAAAGAAAGGATCAAACAAAAAGCGAGAAATCCCTACCGCGGAATTGATTTTAGCGGTCATACTACTATTCAGATAGAAAGGGTCAGGGAACTCAAGACAGAGGCTAAGTTTGCTACTTATGAAGCGGAAAAGAAGGTATATATCGTCAGCAATGCGGAAAGGATGACCCGGGAGAGCTCCAATTCATTTCTTAAAATTCTGGAAGAACCTCCGGCTAATTTGCTGATCATCCTTACCACCTCACATCTGGATTTACTGTTAGATACGATTCGTTCCCGCTGTCAACTGATTTATTTTCATCCGTTGAGTTTTAAGGAAGCCGTTTCGGTGATTACTAACTATTATCCGCTCAGCCCGAAAGTGGAAAAGATTATCCATCTCTGTCAAGGTAATCTGGTTAAGATTTTCCAGGAATTGGAGCTGGAGGAAGATGATAAAAGAAA
>CAYSHN010000126.1:0-8946 GCA_964430815.1 uncultured Calditrichota bacterium
TACTAGATTCATGCCATCGGTCCCCATATGGATATCGGTGTCGGCGGTCGGCTCAAACATCGCTTCTTCCAGATCGCCATGCTTGACATTATTTCCACCCCCGCCATAGAAATGGCATACACCGCAATCGGAGCGTTTGGGACGACCCACATGCTGGGCAATGTATCTGAAATCCAGGGAAGGGGTTGGTGCACCCCCTTTACCTTCCGCCTTGGTATAGGTTTCTGTATTATCGTGGCAGACCAGACAGTCAATATTCTGGGGATCGGTTATGCTCAGGCCATTGGCAGAAATGCCCAATCCGATATGGCATTTGGCGCAACTCGCTTCATTACCACGTGCACCAATACAAAAATTGTTGATTGCATTCTTTTTTCCAATATAGACAATACCACGGCCAGCGATGTACTCTTCTCTTTCCCAGTTCCAATGTGTGGATTGCATGATTTCAGCAGCGCGCAGATTATGGCAGGAAATACAGGCCAAGGTCACGGCCTGGGGAGAGCTGAACTGTTTTTGCAGTACCTCGAATTTGGTATGATCCACCGCAGGGGTGTGTTTTCTGGAGTACTTTTCCTTAAGCAGCGCTAATTGAGTCGGTTCATCATCATGGCTGGTTAATGCTGCGATAGCAATTACCAGTAACAAACCACTGGCCGCCAATATTAGAATTAATTTTTTCATAACTTGCAGTTAATCCTTTTTATTTTAGACCCTAAACTTTATCTTCTTCTACCCAGGTACGAAATACTTCGACCAGAATTTCCAGCGAGGATAATATTTCCTTCTGTTTCCGGACACTGACTTTGCCTAATATCCGGGCATTCAACACATTATAACTTTGATGTAAATTATTAATAAAAGGCAGGCCCTTGGGCATAATCGAAACAGTGATATTCCGCTTATCATTGCTATCCGCATGACGAATAACCAGTTTCTTCTTTTCCAGGGATTTCAGGATTTGTGTCACTCTTCCCGGGGAAAGTTTGAGCAGGCTGCATATTTCTTTTATAGGCAGGGCAGGGTTGAAAATGAATAACTTTAGGACTCTGACTTCGGTCGGGGAAAGATTGAAACTTGTAGCGAAATATTCTTCTTTGCTATTACAATTACGGGTAAGTTCACAGATCAATTCGGCTATTGATTCTGCATCTTTGTGTTTTGCCGGCATGCTAACCTAATATTACTTTAGGGTCTAAAGTAATATTGGGGAAGATGAAAAGCAAGTATAAAAAGTGAGAAGTAATGATCAGGCAGAGACCGCAGCTTACAAAAGTAAATAAAAAGGGCTTGTATTATGCCTTCTCTTCCAGTGACAATACCTGCACCTGATCCCGTTTTAATTTATACGACTCATGATAATCATCCAGGCATAACATATCGATCAGTTTTTCCGCAGTCAGCTCTTCCATGACCTGATGAGCATTCCGGGAATTGCCGATGATGTGCAAAATATGATCGGGAAGCAGCAAGGTTACTTTTTTCATATGATCTTGTCCGTTTTTTACATTCCTTTCCATATATTATATTCGGTAAATGGATATGTTTATATTAACCGAAACTATCAATTTTATAATGAAGACTAACAGCTTATAAAAATATTTCCGCGGTTCCTATTTCCTGTTTGTTACGGATTTAGGGCGGCAATTATCTCTTTCGAAATTAATAAAGTATTTTATTGCTCCAATTAGTCAAATCCACGGTAACATTTCACCTGATTTTCCGTAAAAGTGATTATAAAAATGAACCTCGATAATTTTTCACTAAAGCATGGAGAAATTAAAAATGACCAAGAAAAAAATAATTATTGTCGCCAGCGTGGTAATCGTTGTTGTGGTGGTTATCCTGCTGCTGATTAAAAACGGAAATAATGATGAAGGTATAGCGGTGCGGACGGCCAAAGTCGATAAACAAAAAATTGTCGAAACTGTTTCGGCCAATGGCATGATTCAACCGCAGACCAAGGTTAAAATCAGTGCCGACGTGGCTGCCAAGATTATCCATCTGGATGTAAAAGAAGGAGACTGGGTGGAGAAAGGCCGTCTTCTGGTGCAACTGGATCGTGAGCAATTCCAGGCAGAACTGGAAAGTGCCCAGGCCAATCTGCGGGCCACTGAATCGAATGCTAACCTGGTCAAAGAAAACATGAATAAAGTTGAAAAAGATTATCTGAGGATTAAGGAATTATTCGACCATCAATTGGAATCCCAGGCTGCTCTGGATCAGGCTAACGCCGCCTATCTGGTTGAAAAAGCTCGTTATCAGGCAGCGTTAGAGCAGGTTGATCAGGCCAGGGCCAATCTGAAACAGGCCAGTGATGCGCTGTCCAAAACAACAATTTATGCTCCAATGACCGGTACCATCAGTGAACTGAATAAAGAAGAGGGTGAGATTGCACTCGGTTCCCAGTTCCAGGAAGATGTAATTATGGTAGTATCCAATCTGTCCGGAATGGAAGCGTTGGTAAACATGGATGAAAACGATGTGGTAGCGGTACAAGTAGGGGACAGCTCTACTATTGAAGTGGATGCTTTGCCCGATATCGTATTCAAGGGAACTGTAAGTGATATTGCCAGCAGCGCTAAAATAACCGCTTCGGGTACTGCTGATCAGAAAACGGAATTCGAAGTAAAAATTGCTATCAATAATCCTGGTCAGTCACTACGGCCTGGTATGACCGCAGGTGCTGATATAGTTACGGAGATCCGTGATGGTGCGGTGGTCGTCCCGATTCAATGTGTATCGGTGCGTACCCCGGCTCAATTAAATACGGGTTTAGATATGAAATCACCCGCTGATTCTGTCATGGCATCTAAGTATATGCCTGATAAAGATGGCTTCGTACAGGTGGTATTTGTGGTTAAATCAGGGGAAGTTGCCGCCGCCGCTGTAAAAACAGGTATTCAGAGTGAGACCCACATTGAAATTATTGAAGGTTTAACCGAAGGGGATGAGATCGTGGTAGGCAATTACCGGGCGATCAGCCAGTTGTTGCAGAATCATTCCAAAATAATGATTGAAAAAGAAAATAAAGAAAACCTGGCTGCGAATTGATGTTTTTGAGGCAAACCTGACCAGTTTATAAGAAGATATTTCAAAATAAACGGATCTATTATGAGAACCATTTATGAAAAAATTGAGGCATTCCGCATCGCCTTAGGTGCTATTAAAGCGAATAAAACCAGAGGCATCCTGACGACCCTGGGTATCATTATCGGGATCGTAGCGGTGGTTACCACGATGACAGCAGCCAATGGCCTGGCCAATAATTTTAAGGAAAGTATTGCCGCCATGGGTTCCGATGTTTTGTATGTATCCAAAATGCCCTGGATCATCACTGGAAATTTTTTTGAATTCCGTAATCGTCCCAACCTGACTCTTAAAGATAGTGATAAACTGAAACAGCAGTTAAAAGGTGCCGTGGCAATCAATCCCTCAACCGGTACCAGAAAAAATGCCAAATATGAGTCAACCGTATTGGAAGATGTACCCCTGGTTGGTACGACAGAGAAATATACTGTGGTTACCGAAGGTCTGCCCGAATTCGGCAGGTTTATGACGATGATGGATGTGCAGTTAAAAAAAAGGGTATGTGTTATCGGCAGTGAGATCAGAGAACGTCTATTTAAAAATATCGATCCGCTGAATAAAAGAATTAAAATTGGTTGGTATAAATTTCGTATAGTTGGCATAATGGAAAAACAGGGTAGCGCCGGTTTTTTTGGCGGACCTAATTTTGATAACCAGATTTTTATACCCATAACAACCTTTCAGAAATACTTTGGGGGTCAGAACCGCAACTATACTATCTCCGTTAAAGCACCTACTCAAGAATCTCTGGATGACTTCCAGTATGAATTAATGGGCGAAATGCGCAAGATCCGTAAACTTAAACCGTTCGAAAAGGAAAATTTTTCCATCAATACCATGGATTCATTAATTCAGGTTTATAATAATGTTATGGGCGTTGTTGTACTGATCGGATTGGTTATCACCGGAATCTCTCTTTTCGTCGGCGGAATCGGAGTAATGAATATCATGTTTGTTTCGGTTACCGAAAGGACCAGGGAAATCGGCATCCGCAAAGCCATCGGAGCGAAAAAACGGTCTATATTGACACAATTCCTGTTCGAATCGTCAGCCATCTGCATGATCGGCGGCATTATCGGAGTGATACTTTCATTTGGCGTGGCTGCGATAATTGATAAATATGTGCTGCCGGCCAGTGTTTCTATTCCTATTGTTTTAATTGCTTTGTTGATTTCAATCATGACCGGCGTGGTATCCGGATTTATCCCGGCTTATCGTGCTTCACGCCTTAATCCAATTGAAGCCCTCCGTTATGAATAATATTCATAAGATCACAGGGGCTAATAAAGTCATGCCAGGAGAAGAAAACAGATGATTTTAAGTGAATTATTCAGAATGGCCATTACGGCTATCATGACCCATAAATTACGTTCATTCCTTACTCTGGTCGGGATAATCGCCGGAGTGGCTTCAATCATTGGTGTAATGACTGGAATTTCGGTAATTCAAAGCACGATTGAAAGTGAGTTAAGTGTGCTCGGTTCCACAACCTTCCAGGTACAGAAATGGCCGGCCGGCGGACCTATTAGCGACGAGGAGTTTCGTAAAATTATGAGACGACGTCCAACTACGGTGGAACATGCCAAGGCCATCAGGGAAAATGTATCGACCGTGGATCTGGTCGGTTCTGAATTGTGGAGTTTCGGACATGTTCTTAAATTTCGGGATATTACCACCAATGGCAATGCCACTATTTGTGGAGGGACTCCCGAATATCCGCCCAATAACACTCATTATATCGGTAATGGCCGAAACATATCGGAGGAGGATGTAAAGATCGGACGCAGGGTGGCGATTATCGGTCCTGCCCTGGCCGGTGAGTTATTTCCCTGGACCGATCCTCTGCAGCGCACCATCAAAGTGGATGGACGGAAATTTACAGTGATCGGTGTATTCGCCGAAAAAAAATCGTCCATGGGTAGTGACTTTGATAATTATCTGCTAATGCCCATCACCACTTTTCAAAGTGATTACGGCATGCGTGATGCTTCTGGCCGGGAGCGTTCGGTAAATATTACCGTACGGGCTAAATCCCCGGAAATGTTGCCTGATGCCCTTGCTGAAACCAGGGCTGTAATGCGTAAAATGCGTGGTTTGAAACCAGGTCAGGAAGATGATTTCACTATCTTTACCAATGACAGTCGGATTAAAATCTTCAATAATACTACGGCCGGTATCAAAACTGGTGCTTTTGTGATCGGCATTGTTGCCCTGATTGTCGCCGGTATTGGTATTATGAACATCATGCTGGTTTCGGTTACGGAGAGGACCAGGGAAATCGGCATACGAAAATCTTTAGGAGCTAAGCGAAAGAATATTTTAATGCACTTTTTGCTAGAAGCAATTATTTTATGCAATATCGGGGGGGTGTTCGGGGTCAGCCTTGGATTTGGACTTGGAAACCTGGTAAGTATATTTACCGGATTTGCGGTGCATGTTCCCTGGAATTGGGCCATAATCGGTCTCCTGTTTTGTACGGCTGTGGGATTGATCTTTGGTCTGTGGCCAGCCTATAAAGCAGCGTTGATGAATCCGGTCCAGGCACTGCGATATGAATAAAATATTAATCATTCGATAAAGACAAAAATTCCTGCTGTCAACTCATCGTCGAAGTAATTTGAAACCAAAAAAATATTAGAAAATTCTTGCAAGTTTAATGCGACCTGTTTAGACTTTCTTTGAATTACGAAATCTTTTTCGTAATTTTTTTGTGTTTAACCGTTTTCCATAAAAAATCCATAAGCATAGCGTGAAGTCATTGTCGGTTACATCTTTGTTTTATCAACTCCGGGTAATCGCAGTTTTACAGGAGTATTTAAATTGTAGAAATTTCTGAAAATTTCAGTTTCGGTGAAGTAGATAATAAATTTGAATCATAGACAGGAATTACGCTAGACAGGAGGAATATAAGCGGTATGAAAGAAGGCGTGATAAAACATTTGATCGGTTCTGCGCAAAAAGAACTCCAGGAAGATATTCTTCCTTTCTGGTTAAAACACACACGTGACTATACCAATGGTGGTTTTTATGGGAGAATTCATAATAATCTGGAAATTGAACATACCGCCGATAAAGGACTGGTCTTAAATTCCCGCATTTTATGGACCTTCTCTGCTATTCACTCCATGAGCCCTGATGTTGGGTGTCTGGAAATGGCTGACCGGGCTTACCACTATTTATTGGATAAATTTTGGGATAAAAAATATGGTGGTGTTTACTGGCTGCTTAATTATAAGGGAGAACCGGTTAATAGCCAGAAAAAATTATATGGTCAGGCCTTTACTATATATGCCCTGGCTGAATATTATCATACTACACACCAGGCCGAGGCTTTAGAGTATGCCCAAAAAATATATTCTCTCATCGAAGCCCATGATTACGATAGCCAAAACCGGGGTTATTTACAACCATCCGATACCGATTGGAGTCTCATTAAAGATGTCACCCCTGGTGCCTCGGACATTGATGAAAAAAAATCCATGAATTGCCATCTGCATCTGATGGAAGCCTATGCCACGCTGTTTCGTGTCTGGCCGGATGATACATTGAAAAAGAGGTTAAAAGAACTCATCGATCTCCATTTAGAAATCATAATCAATAACAAAACATATCATTTAATCATGTTTTTTGATGAATTATGGAAAGCGAAATCCAAAGTTGTTTCTTATGGCCATGATATTGAGGGCAGCTGGTTACTCTGCGAAGCAGCAGAAAATTTGGGTGACAAATCTTTAAGGGATCGGGTACATACGGTAGCTATCAAAATGGTTGAAGCGGTTATTGCCGAGGGCCTGAGTAAAAAGTTTTTTATTTTTAATGAGCGGGCTGAGAATGGTGTCGTGCATGAACAAACCGATTGGTGGCAGCAGGCGGAATCAGTGGTAGGTTTGATTAATGCCTGGCAATTAACCAAAAAAGACCGTTATCTGGACCTTGCTTCTAAAATGTGGCATGTTATCGATCAGGTATTTGTCGACCATAAAAACGGCGAATGGTTTTATACCATCAAATCCGATGGCCAACCCGACCTGAATCAGTATAAGGTTTCAGAGTGGAAGTGTCCGTATCATAATGTTAGAACTTGTCTGGAGATCATGCGTCGCTTGGGATAAATAAATTATAATTAGACTTTGGACAGGTAAGGTTATCCCAAAGTGTCATTCTGACGAGGAAGAATCTTGGTCCGTTGATAGAAAACAGATTCCTCATCCGCCGGCTGGCGGATGAGGAATGACAAATTGACTCATGTCATTATAAATAGAATTTTCAGAATGGAGTGAGAAATGACGCAAACTAGTTTTAATAAACGTGTCAATGTTATCTGGCAGGAATATAAAAAGTTACTTATCAGAAAAAATAAACCGTTGTCCTATACCAATGGATTGTACCAGCGTTATAAGTATCCTGTTCTGACGGCCGGACATGTCCCTCCAACCTGGCGCTATGATCTTAATTACCGTACCAACCCGTTTTTAATGGAACGCTTGGGTATCAATGCAGTTTTCAACAGTGGAGCTATAAAGTTAGGTAAGAAGTATTATCTGGTGCCGCGGATTGAGGGGGTAGACCGTAAATCATTTTTTGCTGTTGCCGAAAGCGATAATGGTGTATCCAATTTTAAATTCTGGGATTATCCGCTGACCTTGCCCGAGACCGCAGAGCCCGATACCAATGTGTACGATATGCGCTTGGTGAAGCATGAAGATGGCTGGATTTATGGCTTCTTTTGTACCGAGCGTAAAGATCCCAATGCCGCTCGTGGGGACTTGTCTTCGGCTGTGGCCCAGTGCGGTCTGGCCAGGACTAAAGATCTGAAAACCTGGGAGCGCTTACCCGATTTGAAAACACGGTCTCCTCAGCAGAGAAACGTGGTGTTGCATCCGGAGTTCGTTGCCGGAAAATATGCTTTCTATACAAGGCCCCAGGAAGGATTTATTGAAGCAGGTTCCGGTGGTGGTATCTGCTGGGGTCTTTCCTCCAGCATTGAAAATGCCAGGATCGAACAGGAAGTAATTGTTGATGATCGTGTGTATCATACTATTAAAGAATTAAAAAATGGTCTGGGTCCAGCGCCGATTAAAACATCCGAAGGCTGGTTGCAGTTGGCTCATGGAGTTAGAAATACAGCAGCTGGTTTGCGCTATGTATTGTATGCTTTCTTGACCAGTCTGTCAGAACCATGGAGAATTATCTACTCTCCGGGGGGCTACCTGATGGCACCACAGGATGAAGAACGGGTAGGGGATGTCTCCAATGTATTATTTTCCAACGGCTGGATAGTAGATGATGACGGTACAATCCATATCTATTATGCCTCTTCCGACACACGCTTGCATGTGGCTACCACCAGTATCGAAAAAATGCTGGATTATGTTAAATATACACCGGCGGATGGCCTGCGTTCTTCGGAATGCGTCCGTCAACGTCTGCAATTAATTCAGAAGAATATAACGGTTCTTAAAGCATTTAAAACAGATATTCAGCCGCATAAAAGAAAAAGAAGATAATACATATAAAAATAAGGTAAGTTTGGTGATGAAGTTTAGTCCGATTACGATAAAACAATGTCCTCAGACGGGGGAAAAGCAGATCTCGATAAAGACCACAGGATGGTTCACATTGTTCCTACCCCTGATTGGATTATTTGCCCTGATCTGGATTCTTGTCCGGGTATTTCCCAAACCCAGTCGCGTGAATTATCCCTGCATCAAAGTTGCTGCTCCGCTGGCGTCTGGTTTTCTTATCTGGTTCAGCGGTGCCCTGGTATCCG
The DNA here is from genome assembly GCA_964430815.1 of uncultured Calditrichota bacterium. GTDB lineage: Bacteria > Calditrichota > Calditrichia > JAJRVZ01 > JAJRVZ01 > CAVZSQ01. The sequence goes on from CAYSHN010000126.1 coordinate 8,861, forward strand.
GTTTGGCTTTGCTCAAAGCCCGGCAGTGGTATCAAAAATCACAACGGGCTATTGCCGCCGTTTTTGTAATGATCGGAGTGGTTAGT
>CAYSHN010000127.1:0-8830 GCA_964430815.1 uncultured Calditrichota bacterium
GGATCGCGTAGGGTAATGCCATCCACCATAAAAAGAATATTATCCCCACCACCACCGCGGATACTCAAACCATTCTGAACGCTAATATTACCACGATGATAATTACTGGTGAAGTCTGGTTGTTCAGCCCAATTAGGACTGGCACCCCACCCGCCGCGAATACCGGCCTGTAATCCGAGGATACTAACCACATTATTAATCGGAAGGGTTTCAATCTCTTTATTGTTAATCGCTACAACGCTGGTAGCCACATCTTTCTTTATTTTTGTCCGTTCAGCCCAGACAACTGTGGCGCTCGCTTCGTATGCCTGCGTTTCCAGAGCAATGTCCACCCTGGCTGTCTGGTCGATGTATACCCTGACGTCACTGACCGTGACACTGCCGTAACCGATGTAAGAAACCTGAACATTGTAAGTTCCCGGTGGAACATACAGAATGGTGAATTCACCGTTCATATCGGTTGCTGCACCTAACATAGTTCCTGCGATCATGACATTCGCCGCAGGAAGAGGATCACCAGACGCCTTATCGGTGATGATCCCGGCAACCTTACCAGTTGTTCCCGACCAAAGTGCAGGTGCTGCTATCACTATCAACAGCAAAATCGGTACAATGAACCGTTTAAACATCTTCATCTTTCGTTTCTCCTTGCAATTAGGTTGTATTACTGTATGATTCAAAGGTGAGATTTTTGCTCCTGAATTACATTTTAATAATAAATGAAATCCACGCACTTCACTCATTCACTGATCGTAAATACGACTTAACTTTTTTAAAATAGCATAGGTATGAAAAACATTGGAAGCATGGCTCCATGCTTCGAGAATGACATTAATAATCAGTAATATAAAATCACTTTTTCATATAGTCAAGTTTAGGAAGTTAAGAATTTATAAAGAATTATTTTTATGAATTTTTTTGCAGATTTGTCTGATCAAATTAAAACGATTCAATATTTCGATTCTAATTTCTTCAATTCCCTGTTGAATAATGTTTAATTTCAGAGTATGTTTTATCGGTAGAGTAGAAATGACTCGGATTGGGTGTTATTAAAATCCGGATATCGAAATTACAGCAAGAAATTTTGAAAGAAATTTATTACCATGGGAAAAAATCAGTTGACCGGTTGGTCATTATTAATATGTTCATTGGCTATGATTATCGGTATGATTATTAATGTGCTGGTCTATTGGTTTATCGTAGATATACTGGTTATTTTGATCTGTCTGATCAGCGGAATACTCCTGCTAAAAAATAGAGGATAAGGATAAAGGATAAATGGAAGATAAATCCCAGCCACAACTGCTTCGTGCTCTGGGCTTAGGTGAAGGCATTGCCATACATATTGGGTTAATAATCGGTTCGGGCATCTTCATCGTTCCGGCCACAATTGCCGGGCATTTGCAGGCACTGGGCCCCATCCTGTTGGTATGGATTGTAGCCGGCCTGTTAACCCTGTGCGGGGCCATCACGGTAGCTGAACTCAGTTCGATACTTCCGCAGGCCGGCGGTCCCTATGTTTACCTTCGCCGGAGTTTTGGCCGGATCTGGGCCTTTATGTTCAGTTGGAATGATTTTTTTATTAATAAATCAGGATCCGCCGCGGCTTTTGCCATTGCTTTTGCCACTTTCCTTGGTTACTTCTTTCCCGTCCTGTTGCCAGATCAGATCTTCTTCAGGCAATCAGGGTCCCTGTTTGGTCAGGTTATACAATTCACTATGAGCTGGAATCAAATTGTGGCCATGGTGATCATTGTTCTGGTCACCCTGATCAATGCGCGGGGTGTAAAATTCGGTGGGTGGGTGATGACTATATTCACTTCGGCTAAAGTTATCGCTTTAATCGGATTGATCCTGGCTGCGTTTTTTTCGGCCAAAGGAAGTACTGCAAATTTTCTGCCCTGGTGGCCAGAAAAGTGGAGTAGTGAATTGACCGTGGGATTCGGTCTGGCCATGATTTCAGCATTATGGGCTTATGATGGCTGGCTCTCGATCAGTCTAAATGCAGGTGAATTCAAGAATCCCCAAAGGAATGTTCCACTCTCGCTGATGATCGGAACGTTGGTTGTGATTGTACTGTATATATCGGCCAACCTGGCCTATGCCTTTGTCATTCCTGTACAGAATATGTCCGGTTCACCGCATATCGCTGCGGATGTGGCCAATACCGTCTTTGGTCCGGTCGGTGCGGCGCTGATTATTATCGGTATTCTATGTTCGACCTTCGGTACAACCAATGGCCAGTTGCTCAGCGGTCCGCGTTCTATCTATGCGGCCGGGATTGACGGAACGTTCACTAAAAAATTAAGTAAAGTCCATCCGCGTTATAAAACACCTTACCGGGCTATTCTCTCTATGGGCAGCTGGGCTTGCCTGCTGACCTTGAGCGGTACCTTTGAACAGATAACTTCATACGTAATTTTTGCCTCGTGGGGTTTCTATGCCCTGACCGTTCTTTCGGTAATAATCTTACGGCGTAAAATGCCGGATGTACCGAGACCCTACAAAGCCTGGGGATATCCCTACGCCACACTGGCCTTCGTCGCTATTGCCGGCTGGTTTCTTTACAATACCTTACGCGCTGACACCCGCAATGCAGTTATCGGAATCATCCTGATTGCTCTATCCCTGCCATTCTATTTCTTCTGGTCCAGGAAGGATCATTCTGAATCAGAGAAGGAATAGGTTATGGGATTTCTCGCTCATCCCGATAAAATCGGGATTCACTCGAAATGACAATTAGGTTGTCATTCCGGATCCCGTCCTGCAACCGCCGGATCGAGATGACGAATCTTTTTCTAAGTGAAGACACAAATTCTTCCTCGTCCCGAAAACTCGAGCCTCGTCAGAATGACATAGCATGAAACCTGATCAGATGAAATAACAAATACGATTGTTATTTCGAATCCGCCAGCTGGCGGATGAGAAATCTTCTTTTATTAATGAGAAATTTTCCCTAGGGATACACCCTATTTTGATAGAGTAGTGTCTGACTCAGCGAGATATAGGCCCGTAGTTTAGTTTGCAGTTCAATTCCGGTCTGCAGCTGCTGCGGCCAGATGTCAATCGTACATTCCGGGTCTTTAGATATATCAAAAAATAAAGGCGGTGACTTCGATAGACCGTCATTGAGCAGGTACACCCTATTACGCCAGCGTACGTCGTTTCCTACTACCGATACGGCGAAGCCCTGATCAGGATTCAGTTTTAATAAATCCTGCCCCCAGGAACTGTGCCAGGTTTGCAGATTCAATAATCCAAGAATGGTCGGCACAATATCCACCTGGCTACCTGTAACCGGATTAATCCCCGGATCGATGAATTCAGGAGCATAAAACAGCAGGGGAATATGGTGCTGATTGGACAGATTGAAATTGTCCTTGGTTCTGGTGTGATCAGCAACCAGGATGAAAATGGTATTCTTGAAATAGGGTTTTTCCCGGGCTAAGGAAAAGAAAACATCTAAGGAAGAATCAGAGTATTTGAGTGAATTTAAATATTTATTCTGTACATTTGTTGGTTTTACTACCTCCGGAAAACCATCCGGTGTAACAAAGGGTGGGTGGGTGTTCATGGTGTAGATGATGCCGAAGAAAGGTTGATCGGAATACCTGGCGGCAAATTCCTCATCAGCCCGGCGCATTACATCTTCATCATGATAACCAGGCCAGGAATCTTTAGCCGGTAAGGCTGAAGGTGGAAAATCATTACGGTCAATAATTGTTTGAAAGTGAATATAATGCAGGAACTCGTGGATACCATCGAAATCCAGTTCCCGGCCATGAATAAAAATATTTTTATAGCCGACTTCCGCCAGAATCTGACTGATGGGACGCCAATGGATCTGCTGAACCACTGGTAAATGCATAATCGGTTGGAGCGGTTGATTGGGAAAGGAGCATAGTATTGTAAAAACACCCTCGGATGTACGTATGCCGGTGGCATAAAAATTAGTAAATAACAATCCCTGTGCAGCTAATCGATCAAAGGTGGGTGTGAAATCAGAATCACCGCCAAGACAGCCCATGTCTTTTGCCGACCAGCTTTCCAGAATGATCATCACTATATTCTTGCGATTGCCCTGATCCGTTCCCGGTGACATCCGCAACAACGGATATTTAGCGGGTGCGCTGTGGGTATCTTCCTCAATACTTAACATTTTTTTTACTGATTGCAGATTAAATGCCTCATCGAAAAATTGAATCTGCCGCGAAGAATGAATTATGGTGTACAGTACCGAATATACCGGATTAAGGCAGAGGGCATTAAGGTAAGGATTGGGAGAAATCATGGCATAACTTATGTTGATCGGGTAAAGTTGCAGACCGCCCCGGGCGGCAATAATTCCCAGGCCGGTCATAATTCCCAGATGAATGGTATAGAGTAATATCACCAACGGCTTGATCGACAACGGAACAAGACAATAAGTTAGTAAGCGATGAAATAACAGGCCGGTAACAACTCCCAGCACCAGACAACAGAGTAGCGACAAACTGGAAATCCAGGGATGCAGTCGAAAGGCTCCCAGAATTACCGGAGCAATAGAAGTGTTCAGATATACAAAGGCCTCGTAGGTAAAATGTTTTCCAGCTTCCTGAAAATACTGCACATCGGCCAACCAGAGGAATAGAGTGATTATAGCTATACTAACCAGGTAAGTGATTAACAACCATCTGAGTCCACGCCGGTTAATGAGGGCAGCCAGATGATAAAAAAGGACGGCGGGTCCTAATAGATAAACCAGAGCAGCAAAATCAAACCGTAATCCTTTATATAAACTGTGCGCCATGGCTCCGTAATCGATCAAACTGAACGAGGCCCAGTTGGCAATCACAAAAACGATTTTTAAAAGCAGTACCAATATCAGAAAAAAGCCGAAGATAAGCGGGATACCAATTATAAAACGAAGAACTGGAGTAGCTGGAAGATCCTGAATTTTTGATGCTTCTTTCATTGTTTTCTTTATTTATGCGGAACGCTATACATTGGTTGAATACCGGATCCTTCATTTATATTTATAATTACAGAAACATTTTGATGGTTCTTGGCTACTTCCATCATTTCTTTCTGGAACTAGATTGAACGCAGTTTCAGGTAATCAGGATTGGACATATTCATCTGATTTCTCCTGTCATTATGATAAATCGTTGTCAAAAAATTTATCAATTAAAACAATGTTATCAAATATTAATAAATCAAACTCCAAATCTCAAATTCCAAATTCCAAAATTTTATCCATCGCTAAGCCAGGGAGAGGCTATTGTTAAATATTACCGATGTATAATTTATATCAGTGAATGGTATAGCCAAGATTATTTGGAATTTATTTTAATTTTGTACTTCTAAATTTTAAACTCTGTAGGCAGTTTATTTTTATCAGGATTCCTAAAATTCTGGATAGTGAACAAAATTATTTTGTTTTAAACTCCATGACAAGTAAATTCGAAAATTTACACCAGACACCGACAGTTTTATACTATTAATCATTTGTTTACTGCAAGCCGTCATAGGAAGAGAGAATAGATTTTTAAAAGATTCAAGTAAGTGATTATGAAATTTCTTACTTACTTAAGTTTTTGTCATCGATAATGTGAAAATAATACGGAGGAGAAAGATGAAGAGGGTAGTTATTTTATTATTGATACTGATTCTATCTCCCGGATTATCTTTTGCCCAGGATTTTTGGCAGCAAACTAACGGGCCTTATGGTGGAAAAATCCATTCATTCGGCACTAATTTTTTTGGTGGAACTATATTTGCCGGGACCGATAGTGGACTATATCGTACAGATGATTTCGGGGATAGCTGGACAAAAGCCGGTCTGGCTGATTCGACGGTGACTGCCATCTTGATTTCTTCCATCGACCAGGTTTTTGCCGGGACAGCCGACAGCGGGCTATTCCTTTCGGACGATTACGGAGCCAGTTGGACACAAGTGGACAATAGATTAAAAAATTGTTCTGTGCGTTCGCTTGCATTTAATCCCATTGAAAATACTTTTCTAGGGACAGCCGACAGTGGAATTTTCCGTTCGCCCGGATTTGGCACATATTGGACACAAATAAGTACCGGGCAGACCAATTACGGTCCCGGTACGGTTGTCGCTTTAGCCTGCTATTCCAGCGGGCACATTTATGCCGGGATTAATGCAATTCATGACCAGGATACTATAGGCTATGTCTGTCATTCAAGTGATAATGGAGATATCTGGCCTGATACCGTGATGATCGGTTCAGCCATCAGTTCCTTGGCCTCCAGTTCCGACGGGATTCTTTATACCGGGACCCGGGAAGATGGTGTTTTCCGTTCAACGGATTATGGAAACACCTTCATACCGGTCAACTCCGGTTTAACGGATAATCATATCGGGCCTTTGACTATAAATTCACTCGGGCATATTTTTGCAGTGACAGATAGTGGAGTATACCGTTCAACAAATTATGGTAATAATTGGATCCAAATCGGTCTGAAGGGTATTACGGTCAGGTCTCTGCTTATAAATTTTGGTGGTTATATTTTTGCCGGATCAGATGATGGAACCATGTACCGGAGTATTCAATCGACAACCCAGGTTGAAGAAATCGGTAAAGAAATACCGTCATCATTTGCATTGAAACAAAACTACCCGAATCCGTTTAATCCAGCAACGACAATTGAATTTGATATTCCATCATCAAGTTTTGTTTCTCTGAAAGTGTATAATGTGGCCGGACAGGAGGTCGCGGTATTAATGAATAAAGAATTACCCGCGGGAAGTCATAAAATAGAGTGGAATGCAAAAAATTTGTCCAACGGAATGTATTTTTATAAATTGGAAACCAGGGAATACCAGGAAACAAAGAAACTGATATTGATGAAATGAAGTTTGGCTTGATTAAAATAAAACTCGAAGCACGAAATACGAAACATGAAATAAATATCAAAATCCAAATTCCAAATTCCAGAAATAAGGAAATCCCATTCCATGCAACGAAATCCTGTACTCGTCGGATTGATTTTTCTGATCTTTTTCGTTATCTCCCTGCTGACTAATATCTTAGGGCCGATTATACCCGATATCGTTAACAGTTTTCAGTTGAGTTTAACTGCTGCTGCTCTGTTACCTTTTTCCTTTTTTATTGCTTACGGGGTAATGTCAATTCCGGCCGGTATGCTGATCGAGGTTTACAAGGAGAAAACGGTTATCCTGGTTTCCTTCCTGGTTGGTTTTGCCGGCGCTTTTTGTTTTGCCCTCTTTCCCCGTTATGGAGTGGCCATCAGTTCGCTTTTTGTAATCGGAATCGGCATGGCTATGCTGCAGGTGGCTATAAATCCGCTGCTGCGTGTATCGGGAGGTGAGGAACATTATGCTTTTAACTCCACTTTTGCCCAGGTTATCTTCGGCTCCGCATCGTTTATCAGTCCACAGATCTATTCTTACCTGGTCCAGAATTTACGCGCACCGGCAGCGCCAGGAAATTGGCTCATCGCTGTTCTATCGCGGTTAGTTCCGCTCGATCTACCGTGGGTTTCCGTGTACTGGATTTTTGCCACGATAACCTTATTAATGGTCATCGGTATCTTTTTTTCCCGTTTCCCGGTGGTCCAGCGGACCGCAGCAGAAAAAACCGGCACCTGGGAAACACACTATCTACTATTTAAAAAACCTCTGGTCTGGTTATATTTCATTAGCATTTTTGCCTACGTTGGATCGGAACAGGGGACCGCTAACTGGATTTCCCAATTCTTAAGTATGTACCATCATATCGATCCGCAAACGATAGGTGCCGATACGGTATCCTGGTTTTGGGGATTGATGACCATAGGTTGCTTAGTGGGTATGTTATTACTGAAATTGATCGATAGCCGGCGTGTATTGGTTGGATTTACGGCAGCGGCCTTGATTTGCCTGGGTGTGGGACTGTTTGGACCAGTGCAGGTCGCACTGCTTGCTTTTCCCCTGATGGGTTTTTTCCTTTCGGTCATGTGGCCAGTCATTTTTTCATTGGCCTTAAATTCCGTTTCTGAACACCATGGTACCTTCTCTGGGATTCTTTGCTCTGCCATCATTGGCGGAGCTGTTATTCCCCTGATCATCGGACGAATCGGTGATTTTTTTGGTTTGAGATCAGGCATGTTGTTCCTGTATCTGACCCTGGGCTGGATTTTTGCTGTGGGTTTCTGGGCCAAACCACTGGTAGTCAATGAAACCATCTGGTCAAAGAAAAAAAAGTAATAGAGATTCATAGATGAATACTGTTCTGATTAAAGTTTTACAATCACACTCATAGATACGGTGATTGGATCGGAAACAGAATTACAAAGGATAGAAGCATGCAGGGGAAATACTGGATAGGAATTGATCTGGGTGGGACCAATATCCGTCTGGGTGTAATACAGAACGGCAAGATCCTGCGCTTGTTGTCACAGAAATTCAATGCCCGCGGAACGGCAGAAGAGGTATTGCAGACGCTGTACCAGATGATCGATGAAGTACATACTTTACCATTCGAGGCAATTGGAGTCGGAGTACCGTCGGTGGTCGATGTGGAAAAAGGGATTGTCTACGACACTCTTAACATCCCCTCCTGGAAAGAGGTCCCTTTAAAAAGTCTTTTGGAAAAGCGCTTTAGGGTTCCGGTTTTTATTAACAATGATGCAAATTGTTTTGTGCTGGGCGAGCAAATGTTTGGCAAAGCCCGGGAATATCGTCATGTTGTGGGTATAGTGCTGGGAACCGGGGTTGGTGCAGGTCTAATTATCCACAATCAACTTTATTGTGGCCGCCACTGTGGTGCGGGGGAATTTGGTTGTATTCCTTTCCGTGATCGCACCCTGGAAGATTATTGCA
>CAYSHN010000128.1:0-8815 GCA_964430815.1 uncultured Calditrichota bacterium
ATCATAAAATACCCCCAGGTAAGTCCATTGATTTGTGGGAACTGGGAAGGATGAAATGACACTTATCTGATTACCGGCTTCATTATGAACCATAAATTCAAGGTAACCGTTGTACAATCGCAAGGTATAATTATCTGTCTTGACAACACCTGAACGGTTCCCTTTGATTATTAAAAACTGCGGATTGAGACTGGTGGGCAGGGGATAGACCCAGACCGAGATGGCTAAATTTTCATCTTTAAAATCCAATTCAGCATCATCAGGTACTGTGAATACACCGTAATTATTCTCATCTTCCAAGGAAAGGTAATAAGTACCTTCCGCTAAAGGGGGTTCTGATTGGAAAGCACCCGCACCAGCTAATATCCCTGTATTCGATTTAGAATCCCATTGGGCGGAATCTTCTTCATTATTCTCAAATTGCCATCGGCCCCCTTTATCCTGAGCCGGCAGAGAAGTCATACAGTTGATTAAAAAAATATAAATTATTAAAAAAAAACTATTGGTAGTTTTCACTCGCATTCGAAAACATCTTCAATCAGCTCACATGGTCATTTAACGGGTGACGATTCCTCTCCAGTATCCGGTAGCAATGCTGCCGAGCAATGTTAAATCCGATTCCGTTAGCACCAGTACCGAACCATCTCCCACCCAGGGTGCCGTCACGTAGACAACAGTTCCCGCCTGATCGACAGCAATGCCCATCATTTCCTCACCGGTATTCGTTTCAGCGACAATGGAAAAGTCGGTTAAATCCATTTTATAGATAAAACCCTCATATCTGCCGGCTACATATAGATAATTACCGACGACTGTAGTCAGTAATCCGGAACCGGCGGATTCTCCCAAGGTTATATCTCCCAAAACGGTGTCGGTGGCCGCATCGATGATTTGAAAGTGAGGAGTCGACCAATTATCACCCAATAATATTTTCGAATCATCCGGCGTAATAATAACCGCACTTGATTGACTCTGCACCAGATCTTCGATTGCTGTGATGACCGTTTTATTCTGGACATCAATAACGATTAAAGACAAACTTGATCTGGTTGATATATAGCCTTTTGTCCCGCCATGGTTGATGGCCATTTCGAATAAGGTTCCGCCTTGCGGGCAGTAATCGGCCAGAGTGATAGTATCGGTTACGGTGCGGTTTTGTGTATTAATCACCGCCACATTGTTGTTTTCCTTGCACAATATCCAGGCTTCATTTCCATCGGGAGTAAATTCCACAAACCAGGGATTTCCATAACCGTCTGGCATGGGAATCGAAGCTTCAAAAGTATTGGTGGAAGTATTCAGCACTTCGACGCTATTCTGACCACTATTGGCTACATACAATTCTGTCCCAGCAGGATTCAAAGCAATGCTCTTCGCACCATCTGTGCCCAGATCACCCACCGATGTAAACTCCAGATCTTGTATGATACCTATACCCGCCTGAGAACCGGAAGGATTACCAGGGTCGCCTGTGCCCAGATAAATGGGTGAATGTCCATAGTTACCCTTAGTCGAAAAGGAAAATGAATAGTCATATTTCATCGAATTCCCGCTGAGATCCCGGACGCCGGGATTTTTCCAGTTATCGCTTTCATCAAAAGCCCCCGGTACGAGAATATCATACCGGCTCAGATCACTCAGGGGTTGAGTCGGTCTGAATTCAGCACTTGTTCCATTTAATGACCAACTACCGGCTACAGGATCACCGTGTGCTTCCAGTACTTCAACCAGACTGGAAATAGTTGCCAGATCCATTGCTTTACTGAATTCAAGGGTAATAACTGTAGAGTCAGAGTTCATTAAACTGCCATCCTGCGGGGCGGCGGATAATAATTCCGGGCGATTTACATCCGGTGGATTCGTAGGCCAATCTTTATTGCAGCCGGCAAGAATAAATAAGGCTAATGCACTTATGATGCTGCTCCATGTAAGTAGTTTTTTAATCATTTTATAGACTCCTATTACATTTTCTCTTGGATTAGAATAAAATGCCGATGGAATATCGATGGATATTACCTAAGCGATTAAAATCTACAAAGGCATAATCCAGCTTGAAATCATATCCGGCCAAATTTAAAAATAATCCTGCACCAGCCGTCAAACCTTCTTCATCATAATTGCCTTTATAACCTAATCGTATCATGGCCTGCTGATTTCCAAGCAGTTTAACTGTAAATTCGCTGCCTAGATTGTACCTGGGTGCATAATCGCGGGTATCATTTACCGCCAGTTCACAGCATAAAGAAGTGCTCTCATTATTAAAGATATAACTCCCCAAGCCAATTCGGAAGGTTAGAGGTATATCCCAGGACTGCGTGGCCAAGCTGGCATCGACTACTTTGTTAGTAGGAACATCGGGTGCAATATCGTGGCTAACAATTAAATCCGGACCATCCAGTTTCATCGGACTGCCCAAATTAGAAAGAGCAATACCAAGTCTCATATCATTGAGAAAATTGGTAATAAAAATCGAGCCGATATCGAAAGCAAACGCATTTGCCGTTTCTCTGGACAACGTTTCGTTAATGTATTTCACGGTGAAACCCACTGAAAATCGGTCGGTAAGCATTCGGGAATAGGAAAAATTAAGTGCCAGCTCTTGCATGTCAAAAAACCGGCCCGTTCCTTCAGGCTGCTGGATGGTGGTTTCTTCCATATCGCCGGAAGAAAAGTAATTTACACTCGCCCCCAGGGTACCGAAACTACCGAACGGAACAGCAATACTTAAGAAATACAAATTGGTTTCGGCAATCCAGTTGGTTGACTGTGCCATTACCTCATTCTTATGCAATAAACCCAATCCAGCAGGATTCCAGTATATAGCACTGGCATCATTGGTCATAGCAACACAGGCATCACCCATAGCTACTGCTCTTGATCCAACTCCAATCTTTAAAAAGTTAGCCATTGAGGTTCCGATCTGCGCTGATTCCTGGGCATACAAGGCCAAAGTAAAGCAAAGGAGCAGTAACAAAAACTCTGAACGAATTATTTTTCTCATTATAGTGTTCTCCTTATTATTTTCATTGAGTTTAATTGGCGCTTACCCGCTTACTTAATAATGAGAAATCTGCCAATTTTCTCACCAGTTACTCTAGGCGACGATACATAGTAGAAATACAATCCAGGCGCTACTTCCTGATTGCCCGAAGATCTTAAATCCCACCTTTCTTCACTGGTATTATTGGTATGCTGAAGCACGGTGATTAATTCCCCGGCAACATTATAGATACGGATCGTACATTCTCCCGGCAGATGCGTAAAATGAAGTTCGCGCTGACTGGGATCAATTTCGAATTCACTGGCCGATATATAAGGATTGGGTACAACTTTAATATCATTAAGCGTAGTTTCGCTCAGGGGTGACCTAGGTGTTACTTCAATGGTATTGTCTCCGTTCAGACTCGGATCGGTAACCGGTGGATTTTCGACTGGTGGCTTAGTGGTACTTCCTATATTGTAGGCGGCAATGTAATATCTATAGGTTAATCCATTTAACAGATTGTCATCAATATAGATGTATTGTCCTGTTTCGGTAGTATCGGGCATTCCGCTATCACTGCCAAAGTCCAACCAGGTCGCTTCGGGATTGGTAGACGGTCCTACAATTCCATCTTTTAAATCAAATTGGACTAAGGGGACGTAACTGGTTATTGTTCCATTTGGATCGGTAACAACTCTGTCTCCCCAGGTTGCCCCACCGTCTTTGCTTCTATAAATTCGGTAACCCTCAAATCCAGGTGAACTTTCGCTGGCCCGATTCCAATTCAAAGTAATTCTTCTGTCACCGGCAGTTGCGGTTACCGCTGGTTGGGTGGGTGGTTCGGCAATTTCGAAGCCTGATTTATAAAGGTTGCTGGCCCGATCAGCATTTTTCCTCAGATCGAGTAAATTAGAACCCAATACAGTACAAATAATCAACGTATCGGTTTCACCAACTTCTAATGTGATCGGACCACTACTGATCATCGACCAATTTGCTGCATTCCAACCATCCGGTGTCCAGCCGTAGGGATAAGCCACACCATCACGGATCTGGGTATCATCTATACCGTCTCCATCGCTATCGTACGGACTGCCCTCATTCAATACATTTCGTATATAATAGTTCTCCATAATTTTTCCTTCATCGGCTCCGCCAGGATCGAGACTCCAACTCAGGTTGGTAATACCTCTTTGCACACCGGCATCATCTTTGGGGGTCTTAAGAAAAAGCAGTCCGGCATAAGCAGTAGGGGAGATCTCTTTGCCTGCTTCAGTCCAGAACACTCCCGTAGGATTGTAGGCATAAGCCATATGTCGGTCTGCATCAAACGCCTGAATTTCCTCGCTTACTCCATTTCGGTTCCATACAAAGGCATAATCCATTCTCATCCCAAAGTAACAATCGGTAATCGGTTGGGTGCCGATATTGGTGATTTCATAAGACCAGAAAAGATAGTTTTCGTACAGTTTACCTTTGAAGGCCATTCCTCTGAAGATCATTTGTGCTTTCAGCCATCTTTCCGGGGGTACTTCTGATACGTGATTAACCGAAAAGGATACACCAAAACTTTCCTGTTGTCCGATTTGTTTGCCATCAGGGCCCCATCCCGGCCAGCCATTTTCATTTAACAAAACGGATTGATTGGTATGTGGATAATAAGCCGGCCAACCATATCGGCCATCGCCATTGGCAGGATCAGGCCAACTGTCAGAATCATCGCTCATGGCAGCCCGTTGCGACTGACCAACAAAATCGAATATTCCGGTCAAGGGCACCTCATTTTCATAAGGACTAGGTCCGTACGGATCCCAGTGCGAACAATCCCAATTGTCTTCGTATTCCTGGAGGGTCATATCGAGATACCATAGATTATCGGGATTCTGACCGCCGCCGTCCGCACTCATACCGGCCAGATAGAAACCAATAGCCATTCCATATTCAGCACCGCTTCCGGCTGGATATTCCATGGCCGGATGCTGACCAAAACCATATACAAACTGTCCTTCACATACTGAACCATAATTACTGAATTTGTTAGCAATCCTGTTTATGTCGAAAGTATTCCAGCGGTATGACGTTACCTGTCCTTGAGTTGATAATGGAATGCAGAATAGCAGGAGTATCAGTACGGGGAGAAATGGTCTCTTTAATTTTGAATTTGTTGTCATGAATTTATTCTCCTTAAACTTTTTTATAATCTTTGCATACTAAGATGCTTTACGATGTTCAGGAATTTGTTTCATGTTATAACTCCACCTGCAGACCCAGATAAATTTGTCTGCCAGGACCATAATTATCCGGTAAGTTATACACATCCAAATTATGGGGTGTACGATCGATTCCCAGAGGGAGATCAGCCCTGCCGCTGCTCGGGTAAACACCATAAATCGCTTTCCGGTTCAGAAGATTTAAGATGTTCAGATACAGATTAGGTTTTAGACCCAGCACCTGAAAAGTTTTACTGGCTTTTAAATCTACAGAACTTATAAAAGGAGCCCTTTCGGTGTTTGGTTCGGTTCTGATTGAATACGGCATACCTGATTGGAAGTTACCGGAGAAACTGATATCCCAATATTGAGGCAGGCCAATATATAAATCAAAGTTTAAAGTATGCGGCCTGTCCCAGTCGGCAGTGAATGTTTTATACATGGGGTTACTGATTTGCATTTGGGACCAGGGGGTTGAACTGGTTACCAGAGCTTTGGAAAACGTATAATTGGCTCTTAAGGAGAAATAATTGTTGAATCTTTTATTTAAAGTTAATTCCACACCTTTGGCATTGCCATAATCATAATTATCTGCGTAGCGCAGTCCATTGCCAGAATTTGCTTCCGGGATAAATCTTTCACCTATTAGGTCGCTCATTTCACGATAATAGGCGGACACATCCACGGAAACATCTTCGGTTAATTTGATTTGAACGCCCGCTTCATAGGCCACTGTTTTTTCTGGTCGCATATTGGCATTACTAAGCCGGAAGGCATTATCCTGAGTAAAGGGCATATATAGTTTGCCATGATAATCGGGATAGTTGTCCCAGTTCTTATCCAGGTTGGTATATAAGTAACGCTGACCCTGATATAATAAAAAGTAGGTAGGTAATTGATAAAAATGTCCATAGGCAAAGTGGAAGGCCGCTTTATCAGAAATCGGATAAGAAACCCCTAAGCGGGGTGCCACTTTCGATTTCACCTCCGTTTTGGCTGTTTTCATACCAACCAGATCATTGATATCGATCCAATAGGGTGAATCGGGGTCCCACAAGTCATATCGTACACCGGCATTAATGATTAAACCGATGTCGGAGAATTCCATTTTATCCTGAAGGAAGGCGGCGTATTCTTGCGGTTTGTGGACGTAATTCAAATAAAAACTGTTGGCTTCATTCGGATTTTTACTTTGTAGATTTACTTTAAGCGCGCGGATGTTAACTCCGATTTTAATCAGATTGGTTTTATTAATCTGACTGGCCACAGCCGCCCGGCCACTCGTGGTGTTTGTTTCTTCGTTTTGCCACTGCCATTCTTCACCGATTACAAAGAAGGAACCGGAGGGATCATACTCCTCAGGGGTTTGCATATATTTATCCCAGCTGTCGTAAACGCCCAGGAATCTTTTATGATTCTGCCGGGCCAGACCCACTTCGTAATAGGTCTTTGCATTCAGGGCATGGGTCACTGTTAAACTATAAAATTGATCATCCGAATCATGGTAGGGATTCCCTTGCG
Source organism: uncultured Calditrichota bacterium (assembly GCA_964430815.1). Lineage (GTDB taxonomy): Bacteria > Calditrichota > Calditrichia > JAJRVZ01 > JAJRVZ01 > CAVZSQ01. The sequence continues at coordinate 6,715 of CAYSHN010000128.1, forward strand.
GGTAGTACTTAAATGTATTGGAATAATGATCCTTCTTTAGTTTGCTGTAACCAAAATATCCGCTAAGTTTCACACTGCTGAAAGGGGACCAGTTTAGTTTTGCCGAAGTATTCCAAAAATCCAATTGGTCCAGTGATTCTTTTTTGCCTTTTCCTGCTGGCAATTGTGTTGTGCTGTCAACATCTTTTCCTCTGGAATCTGTCCAGTTAGGATAGACATAGCCGTATAAATATCCGTCGGAAAGATGTCTTTCCCCGCTGATAAAAAAAGTCAGTTTGCTATCGGTGAAAGGTACAGGTCCTCCAACACCAAAATCACCCTGCATTGTATTTTGATCGTACTGCTTGATGCCAAATTGGTCGGTGTAAAGAGACAATTTCCCAACGTAATGATCCACCGGACCATTTTTAGTGATCACATTTATTACACCCGACATAGCGTTTCCATATTCAGCATTAAAAGTACCAGCCAGGGTATTAAATTCATCGATATAACTACCGGAGGAATTTTGGATGAACTCTGATCCGCCCCAGATTGGATCATTCACCACAATTCCATTCAGGTTAAACAGTGTTTCATTCTCCCGGCCTCCCCTGATATGCAATGCATCGGTAGGAGTATTTGTATAATAATAGCCTTCCTTACCTTGGTTGGCATAACCCAACAGGATACCTCGTTGTTGTTTAAGTAGATTCTGGACGCTTAATTGGGGGCTTAAAGCGATTTCTCTGGCTGATACTTCAACAATACTGGCAGTTAAGTCTTTTTGAATAACTGGTCGTTCGGCAACCACTCGGATTTCTTCTGAGGAAATCAAAATTGGATCCAGTTTAATGTCAAGATTAGTTGTTCGGTCCGCATTTATAATCACGCCTGTAACCGTCTTGGCAGCATAGCCAATGATTGTTACTTTGATATCATAGGTACCGGGTGGGATATTGATTATAAAGTAATCACCTTCATTATCTGAGGCTGCTCCCATCTTGGTATTAAGCAAAACAATATTAACTTGTGGTAGAAGTTCACCTGTAGATGCATCACGAATTTTTCCAGCTAATTTACCGGTGATACCGGCAAGTAGATCACTGGAAAATACAAACGCAAATAGAATTGAATAAAAAACCAACCAATGCATCACTTTCAATTTTCCCTTCATCTTTACCTCCTCTTTTAAATAAAAGAAAAAATTAAAAGAATTATTTATTTTTAATTGGTATAATTTATGCCTTTATGTACAATTATTTCAGGTCTGAGTAAGATCTTTTGTTCTAAAATTAAATTATTATATCAAATATATATATTTTCGAAACGAGTAAAAAGTACTTTCAAAAGATTTTTATTTAATTTTAAATCATTATTATTTCATTATCAATTGGTTTCGGATAATTTCTTTTATTTTACGTATATATTATGGACAAGAGGGACAAAGCAACAAAGTAAGGCATTTTGGTACTGAGTAAAAGAAAGCAACTGAGTTCGTGAGTACCTAAGCACTTGAAACAATAAAGGTATAACACGTAGCCTCGGCAGAGCGGAATAAAAACTGTAGCCGCGAGCTTTAGATTGCGTGGATCTGGATGATCGATAATATTCTCCAATCCTAAAAATATCTGTTGTTTTGACAAATATACATAGTAAATCACCTACCATTAAACGAGCATCTACCGGACAGCAATTGTTTTACAGTAATTTTTCCTTCGAGTATTCAGTATACAGCTGGTATACGTCCATTCTTTGTATTTGTAACATTTTTCTTGAACGCATCGGGTAAGGATTCAAAAGTGAAGTTTCTTACTTCAGATATTTTGTTTCTATTTATTTAAGAGGTATATCGTCAATATTGTCGTGTCGCGAAGCTGGTGAATGGATTTGAAAAGTTTGGTTACAAATCGGTAATTCTGAACGCAGAGGATGGGTCGCCAGGGGTGTTATAGCAATATTGCGCATTTGAGTATTTTTGCTAAAAAACTAACAACTATATAAATAATAAAACAAAACAACAACAAATTATTGAATGGGCAGATAAGAATGATACCTTAGTTAAAACATTAACAGAGAAAATAAAAAAATTAAACACTTTAGAAACAGACGAAAAAAGACG
>CAYSHN010000129.1:0-8779 GCA_964430815.1 uncultured Calditrichota bacterium
CGACATTCAGAAACACTGACCATACCCGCTGATGCCAATCCCACACATTATTCTTTTCAGCTCTCTGCATTCCAGATTTACAACGTGACTGTGCCGGTTTATCCTTTAAATTTCTGGGTTGATAATGTTGAATTAAGTAGAATTGAGTAACTCATGGGTGTTTTAATAAACAATGTCAAAACTATGTAGATTAATCACACTCTCCTTTTAATACAAACAAGGAAATGTTCATTCCTGCATCTCTGGAGCGGTATGGAAAGAGTTGACTTATATCAATCAGTCGTAAACTGGAAATAGTATAAAGAAGGTTACCGTATGAAAAAGGTTATTATTCTGTTAGTATTATGTAATCTTATGTATGCCGGCGATTGGGATAGAGTAAGTACTTCCTCTGCGGGAGCCTGGCTGACCCAGGGTTATATTTTTGAATCGATTAATGGCACGGGATTTACAAGGAGTATTTATAGTCATGTCGCTAATCTGGGCAGCACTAATCCGGCGGCGATTTATGACAGCACACATATCTCTCTGGGACTCTCCTATCAACTTGAATCGGCAATCAAACCGGCCTGGATTTTGGATATAAATCATGAACGCGGCCGGCTGTATTTACCCCAGTCTGCAGGAATTGTCCTGCCTCTAAAAAATTTTCAGATTGGCCTGGGTTTTAATCAGCATTATAATTCTGTTCTGGATTTTGGGACATACGAAGTTACTACTGCAGAACAGCCTGAAGGGACCGGAGAGACTTTTAAAATTGAACGTGAAAATTATGTTAACCGTTACTCAGTACAAGTATCTTATGCTTTGAATAATCCTTTACAAAACTATAATTCATTATCACTTGGTTTAAGGTTGAATTATAGCACAATTGATGTTACAGACCGCATTTATCACGTTGAAGCTGTGGCCAAGGGGGGATCTCTCGGCTGGGCTGTGGGTCTGCGCTATGATCCCACGGCCAATATCAAGATCGGGTTGTGCTATGAACGGAATCCAAATTTTAATGTGAAAATTATACTGGATCATGATGTATTATTTGTAAGATCCGATACCAATTATACAACAATCGGTAATAATCCGGAAATTAATGCCCTGGCTCAACCGGATTATCGTCTGAAGACCAAATTGCCTGACAAACTGAATCTGGGATTCCTTTACAGATTTGACGAATCACTGCAGATGATCCTGGAGATCACCGATATTTTCTGGTATCAGCAGGATGAGGAGTCGTTGAATTCATTCGACATCTCAGGAAGCCTGGTCGGCCGTCTGACTGAGAACATATCATTAAGTGCCGGTATTCTATCCACGGAACGCAGGTTTGAGGAGAAAGATTACTATGGTTCCAGGACGGGAGACAATCTGGATGCACTGTTTGTCCTGGCCGGTTTGAACCTGAAAGCGGGAGCATTTAATCTTGATTTTGCACTGCTGACGGCTTTGGTACATGGCGAATGGCGTGAACAAAGAATTGGCAAATTTTCGATGGGTTATTCTTTTTAATTTCTTCAATACCTGTTCTTAAATCAAAGTCGTAACCCAGTTAGAGACAGTTCCCTATCAAGGTTTTCCTGAGATATTAAGTGTGAGAAGCGAATATGAAGCTTAAAATGGTAAGTCAGTTTGTTATTGTTGCTTTCTTGTTATTGACAATAATTTCGAATTCCAATGCCCAGGGAGAATATGCTCTTCCTTTTATATTGATTCAACCCGGAGCGAATTTAAATGGGATGGCCGGGACTTTCACAGCGCTCCCCACCCTTGATGCATTCGGACCATACTACAACCCGGCTCAACTTGGCAATTTCGGCCGCGGGATAAATTTTTCAGCACAATTTTATCCAAAAGCGGTTGCCTACCTGCCCCAATTTGATTTATCGGATCTGAACTTTAACAGCTCGGCCGTCTGCACAGGGTATGATTTGGAAAAGATATTTCCCCAGCTTCCGCTAAGCCTGGGTATCGGTTTGATAAATAGTAAACTGAACCTCGGTATGAATCTTATAACCGATGAAAATGGTATAGAACTGGGCCGGTTCAGATCCTGGGAATCATATACTGCTTACTCCATCGGCCTGGGCTTTGATTATTTCCTCCGGCTCAATCTCGGAATCACCCTGAAGAAAATCGAGTCAAAATTGGCGATCAATACTGTCAAAGCAGATGCCGCCGATTACGGAATGCAATGTATTATTCCCGTTTCGGAATTAACAGAAAAAATCTGCAACTCTAAAATATTAATTATGAACGAAGTTAAACCCCGGCTTGATATTTCAATGGGGTATGCCGTGGTAAATGTCGGTAATAAAATTACGTACCTTGATTCCGACCAGAAAGATCCTCTGCCCAAACAGGCCAGGATGGGTTATGCCGTGTCAATTGGCGCCGGCAAGCAGATCGAAGATATGCAATTGGATGTTCTGAAGTGGGAGTGGTCCTCGGAAGCTGTGGATTATTTAATCGACCGGGATCAGGCCGGAAATAGTTCTTACATTTCTTCCCCGGGTGAAATAAGGATCTGGGATAATGTTCTTCTGGGAAAAAGCGATAAAAATGTCCGTATCAATAAAGGCTGGAGAGTAAATTTGAGTGAGATCTTTCAGTACAGTCATGGTATATCCAGGGATCTTTATTATGGAGCGGAACAGAGAACTTCCGGCTGGCTGCTGAGCAGCAGTGGAATATTTAAATTGCTGGCAGTCGAATCGAAAAATTCATTATTAAATTTTGTAGCCCGCCATGTTTATATTGATTATTGTAAAATGAAGTATTCCATAAGAAATAACAGTCTGCACAGGGAATTTGAGGGTATCGCGGTTTCTATCTATGGATATTGACAGTTATAAAAGGCCAAACCGAAGGACCTGCCATTTTCAACAATCGAAAAACTTATTTTTGATCTTTTGATTTTCATATTTTGTATTTGGTAGCATATTCTTTAAACTGAGAAAACAGCAGGGAAAATCGATATGCCTAGACTAGGATTATTATATTACATCTTGTTAGGTTTTACATTCGCGTCTGCCCAGGACATTCTGGAATATCAGGTTAATAAAACAAGTACGCCCCCGGTCATCGATGGTTATCTCGACGAGCAGGAATGGAGTTCCGCGGAAGTCACTGGCAACTTTGTAGTGCTGGGATCTGCGGCGGCTCCGCTCACTCAAACCTGGACTAAATTATTATGGGATAACAATTATATTTATATCGGATTTTATTGTCAGGATACCACCATCTGGGCAACTTATGCTAATCGTGATAATGAAATTATATCAGGAAGATGCTGTCGAAGTTTATTTTGATCCGGATGGGGATGGATTGAATTATATCGAAATGGAAGTAAATCCCCTTAACGCCATTTTTGATTTATGGATGACCAACCCGTGGAACTCAGGAGGAATAGGGCATAAGGAATGGAATTTCAATGATATATCTACCGACGTATTGGTGCAAGGTACCGTGGCCTACAATTCCGACCGTGACACCGCCTGGGTTTGTGAAATGGCCTTGCCCTTTACCGAAATGCAATTCTGCGCGGCCTCTATGAATTTCCCACCAATGGTGAATGATATCTGGCGTTCCAATCTTTATCGCTTTGACCGGAAATCCACCAATGATCCGAATGGCCAGGCAACCGGTTGGAATCAAACCAGCGGCGGACAACATGAGCCCGCGAACTTTGGACGGATTATCTTCACCGATGGTACTTCCAGCAATTTAATCACGTCTTATACCGACCATGATCCCGAAAATTTTATTCTGTATCAGAATTACCCCAATCCGTTCAATCCCAGTACTACAATTAAATTTTTCTTACCCAGATCCGGTAATGTAAGTCTAAAAATATATAATCTACTTGGTCAGGAAATTGCATCAATCATAGCAGGCTATAAAACTACGGGTGAATATGAAATAAACTGGACACCAACCGGCCTAGCGAGCGGTGTATATTTATACCGCTTAACAACTGGTGAATTTTCAGCTGTGAAGAAATTAATTCTGCAAAAGTAATTCCTGCCCGATCCTTCTGCAGTGGTCTGATGAATCACTAATGTTAGCAATATCACAAATTCCATAATCCTTTATCTGTAACTTTAGATATGATTCGAAAAAATGTGTTTATCCGGGCATAATATTTCACAGATATTATATCTGGATTGAGTTATAGAAATTTCGTATCTTAAAAGTTAAATCGGTTAAATTTACACTATCAATTAAACTGTGTGGTGTATCAATATTAAAAAATTTATGTCGATAATAAACTTGATATTCAATTCAGATTATTAATTAAAAGGAAGGTATTATATGAAGAAGATTATTCGGAACTTATTGTTCCCGATTATGGGTATCATGTCACTTGTCTGGTTTTTGGTCCGGGTTATCCCCAAACCAAGCCGGGCCGCTTATCCCTGTATGCGGGTAGCAGCACCTATTGCATCCTCTTTTGTCATCTATTTATTAGGATTTACATCTTCACTGTTTTTTCTAAAGAAAGCCAGAAAATACTTTCATGAAACAAGATATATATTATTCCTGGTCATGTTGTTTTTCGGAATAAGTATCTTTTTCTTCACCTCCGTGCATTCCGATAAGAAAGCTTATGCGTATAACCAGACCACTTTAGAAGGACCGAATGAACCAATGGGTACGGGAAAAGGGATCTATCCCGGCCGGGTGGTCTGGATCCATGATACCGATGCCACGGATGAGACTTGTGCCAATACCAGCAATGATTACTGGTACCTGGATAGTAATACCGATCAGACTGTGGTGAATAGTATGTTGTCCAATGGTTTACAAAGGATGACCGGCCAGTCAACAGATGCCGCAGCCTGGGATGCGATATTTCATTATTACAATCAAAACCATGGCAAAGGGGATGTCGGTTATACCGCTGGAGAGAAGATCGTCATTAAAATCAATTTAAACGGTACCCCGGGTGCCGGTTGGCCGTCTGATCAAAATATCAACACATCTCCGCAAATTTGTTACGCAGTATTAAACCAGCTGGTCAATGTGGCCAGTGTGGCCCAGGCCGACATCACTATCGGTGATCCGGCTAAAAATCCGAACGATGCGACCTATAATAAAATACACAATACTTTCGCCAGTGTAAAAGTTTGGGGCCGCGGAACAAGCGCCGTGCAGCCGGCCAATAAAGTATTATACAGATCCGACGGTGGAGGATCCGATTATCTACCCCAGGCTTACCTGGATGCTGCCTATATGATCAATATCCCGGTCTTGAAAAAACACCATCGTGCAGGAATTTCACTCACTAGTAAAAACCATTTTGGCTCAGTAACCCCGTTTTCTAGTTCTGCCTTCCATTTGCATTACAGTTTACCTATGCCTGACCCGACGCTTGGTCCAGGAACGGGTTGGCAAAATCCCAATGGTGATTATGGAGTCTATCGTTGTTTTGTGGATATTATGGGACACAAAGATCTGGGCGGCAAGACGATTCTCTATCTCGTCGACGGGTTATGGGGCTCCATCAACTGGGGACATCCACCGATCAAATGGAGTATGACGCCGTTTAATAATGATTGGCCCAATTCGCTGTTCTTATCCCAGGATCCGGTAGCCATTGAATCGGTAGGGTATGATTTCCTGTTCTATGAGTTCGACGAGAATCATCCCACCGAAGGTACCTTGGATCCAATGGACGATACTCATGGTCCTTTCCCTCATTTTGCAGGGACGGAAGACTATTTACATCAGGTGGCTGATTCATTGAATTGGGCGGTGGGAATACTTTACGATCCAGAAAATGATGGCACCATTCTGCCGCGCAGTCTGGGCACCCATGAGCACTGGAATAATGCTGAAGAGAAAAAATACACCAGGAATCTGGGCGGGGATACTGGTATCGAACTGGTTACCAACATTGTTGATGCCATTGATGATGACGCTGCAGCGGCAGGTCAGGTGGTTACAGATTTCACGTTGTATCAGAATTATCCGAATCCATTTAATGCAACTACTAATATATATTACACATTGTCCAAACCTGCCCAGGTCGAACTGAGTCTTCATAACGCCAACGGACAACTAGTTAGAATTCTGGTGGACGAATACCAGTCTACCGGATCTCATTTACAGAAATGGGACGGATTAACATCCAGTGGATTACCGGCTGCCAGTGGAATCTATTTTTATAAAATTGCCGTGCGCAGTGAAAACGGATCCTCTGAACTAGTTAAGAAGATGATATTGAATAAATAGACATTAGATTGCGAACATTCAATGAGATGATGAGGGCGCTACGCAAACCACAATACGTCCTCATTCCTCATTTTTTATCAATAGCGAATCTGGCGGGAGAATAGATGGCAAAAATAAAAAGGATACTTTCCATATACCTTCTACCCTTATTATTGGTGTTTTTATTTACTGTTTGCGATAAATCGACAGATCCTAAAGAAACCAAAGGTAGTATTACAGGTAAAGTCATGTACAATACGACTGCTCTACCTTCGGCTTACATTTTTATCGGAGATAGTCTCCGTGCTACCACGGATGAGTTGGGATCCTATTCGATCGCTTCTGTTGAAGAAGGCATTTATAGTTTACTCTGTTCAGCGATAAATTACCGGGATACAATCAGTCAGGTACAGGTGAGCGGTGGCCAAACAGTTACCCGTGACTTTTATCTGAATCCCGATACTACTTTCGGCTGGATTCGCGGTGAGTTTCAGGATATAATTCTTTTTGAGGACAGCCTGCTAACCCATCCTTCCATGGCCAATTGGGATGCCCAGCAGATATGGCAGGCCTCTACGGGCGCCACGATGATCGGTAAATTCTTACTGTACAATGTACCCAGGCAAAAAATATATCTTGGTGACAGTTTGGTGTCCATAACCGACGATTGGGCGCAGTATGCATTGAAAATTCAATGTGGTACCTACCGGCTGACTGGTACTTGTGACGGTTATTACGATGCAGCTGAGGTGGTTACAGTTTTACCCGGTAAACTCGATGATGCCCGTTTCGTCAATTTTTTCATGATGCGTAATTCCGCACCTAAATTAGCAACAAAAAATTAATTTCTTCAATTAACCGCTGATGAACGCAGATAAACGCAGATAAAATTGAATTTTTTATTTCTTTGCGACCTTTGCGCTAAGCTCTGTGACCTTTGCGTTTAATGTTTTATGATCATTATTCCTCTCTGCTTTATCCAAATCTTTCTTTAAAAGAATCTTCATATTTTTCCAATCTCCAATTTGGATCTTCAAACTGGCATGATTATTGATAATTAACATCATTAGAAAATGTTTGGTATCAGTATCCGCTGGAGATTGATACTTAATAGGGATACCTCTCATTAATTCAGATAGTTAGTTATTAAAAATAATGGATTTTAATCCTTTGAGGCAGGTAAATGAAAAGATTATACTTGTTATTAATTTATATTTTCACACATTCCCTCGTTTTTGGGCAGATCACTTTTTCTGAAATCATGTTCGATGTATCCACCGATGAAAATCATGATGAATTTGTGGAGGTGTATAACCTTTCCTTTACCGATTCCATTGATATCACCGGCTGGCAGTTCAGTGACAGCAGCGGCATAGATCTGATCCTTCCTCACCGTAACGGTATTAAAATTCCACCTAATTCCTTTGCGGTTATCCTGGACGGGAGTTATTTCAATAATTCGACCTGCTATGATGCAATTATTCCCGATAGCGTCATTATTCTGACCATCGATAACGGCACCTTCGGCAGCAGCGGATTGTCAAATACGACAGGGGAATTACTTTCACTGACTGATGCCTGGGGGAATGTACTGACCAGCTATCGATATAGTACCGGCAATAAACCGGGATTTTCCGATGAGAAAGTAATTCTGGAAAGAGAGAATAATACTGAAAACTGGCAGAATAGCCAGGTGCCCGGTGGTACTCCGGGTTACCGTAATTCGGTATCACCCTGGTCTGTAGATCTGGGTTTGCAGGACAGTTCGATTAAAATTCCGGAGATACTGTTCGAGGAGGATTCCGTGACGATTGAAATTGAAATTTATAATCTGGGCACGGAAACAGTCGAGGATACGGTCACCATCCATTTTTTTATCGATAAGAATGAAAACAGTTTACTTGATGCAGCTGATCAACGAATTACCGAAAAAGTATTTTTTTACTCATCTGTAAAAGATTTATTGCAGATTGGATGGCATAATTTACCCGCTGGCCAACAGCGAATCGGTTTCGAAATCGACTATCCGGCAGATCAGAACCGCAGCAATAATTTATTGTTCCGGGATGTTGTAGTTTTAATGCATCAGAATGTGCTGCATATTAATGAAATTAAATTTCTGACCTTTAATGAAGAAGCTGAGTGGATTGAATTAATCAATACCGGTATAAATCCAATTTCGCTAAAAGGGTGGTGTCTTACAGATTTACAGGATACAATCGAAGTTGATTCTCTGGTCTATCTATATCCTCAGCAGATGAAGGTGATGTGCTCTGGATCTCTATCGGCTATCTATAATGTAGCGGATAGCCTGGTGATTGTGCTGCCGAAATTTATGAATCTGAATAATGATGAAGATGATCTGACTCTGCTGGAACCGGGTGGAAGATGGCTGGAACGGTTGCATTACGAGGCAACCTGGCTGCAGGACGAAGATCTTCGGCGGCGGCAGGTTAGTTTGGAGAGGATTAATCCCTTGTTGTCTGAAAACAAAGAGGAGAACTGGGGACCCTCGGTTGCCATTGAGGGTGCGACTCCGGCAGCCGTTAATAGTATTTATACACCAGTA
>CAYSHN010000130.1:0-8764 GCA_964430815.1 uncultured Calditrichota bacterium
AAAAGTCTACCCATCGATTATATATTTATTACAAATAGAATAAAAGTATTAAATCACAGTACTCTTTCAGACACATTCGATGGTTTATTTCCCTCAGATCATATGCCGATTCTAGCAGAGATTGTTATTGATTAATAAATCATTCGAGTCCAATGCTTCGTAGGAGCATCTGGATAGTAACATCGTATTTTAACCTGGGGCAACTATAAATCGTCCCCACAGGACAAATTAATAATACTTTTTGAAACTGACATCTAATTCTAACAATGTTTTTGAACTGTAATCTGAACCTAACATATGAATATGTGATTTTATGATGGCCGGCACAGATTATTAACAACGTGGGTCCGCTAGCCAGGAAAGGGTATCACCATAAAACCAACCTTAAAATATTATCTCGGTTTCATACTGACTGTGTCGTCAGTAGTAACACTCGTTATAGCGGTTTACCAGATTATACCAACTATGTATGTTGATTTTCTTTGCTTCGATAACTATGTTCGTAATCAAGATGTTAGTTCGGATACACGTATTGTTTACTACATCAGTTTTTGGCCTCTTGAGGCTATCAGCGGAGGTGGAATTTATGATGAAGGATCCGCTACTCAAGATGAAATCACCGTTCGTGAATTAGATCTAAAACGAGATGAACAATCCTTATCCGTCAACAATCACTCCATTGACCCTGGAGAAACCTACAATAAAATCGATTTTATTCCATCTTTTAATTTTTGGCTTATTTTTAAAACTCGTTTTATGATAATAAATAAGGGCATAGTATCAGTAGGATCATTTACAAAGGTTGATGTATTATACGTATCCGGTGGTGTAGATGAAGGCTGGATTCCTAATCCATTCGGCCTTATAATTCTTCTTATTGGCATACGGTTATTTAGACAAGGTAAAAGAGATCAAAAGCATTCATAAAACGACACACTAGAAGTGGGTTAATAGTTAACAATTTATAAAACGGAGGACATTATACGAATGAGAAAAAATATATTTACCTTCTCTATTTACACATCAATGTTACTTAGCTATTTTGTACCGGTCCATGCAGCTGATCCCTGCGATCGATCCTGTCTGGAAAACCATATCGACCAGGTGCTGGCGGCGATGATTAAACTTTAGGTCCGACCCGAAAATTAAATTGTACTTATTGATCATAAAGAAATCCTAGAATCGAAGTGCGATAAGCGCAAGGAGGGCATAACATAGTTAATAGCAAGCCGAAACAGAAAGGATAAAAAGCAGTAGTGACGCAATTTCATGAAACCACTTCCTTGGGATTGGCATTTATTGCTATTGTTCTGGTCGCCAAAGTAATAATTGAGATATCATGGGTATCGGGCAATGTGTAATTTCTAAGTTCATATTTTTAAGTTAATGTATAGATTATATAATTTTTTTGTAATTTTAGTTAAAAATAAAACTATGGATTAAGTACTGAAGATTATATTATCAATATATAAAAACAAAATGATTTAAAAAATATTCACCTAGTGGGGAATTATGCCAAACAAAAAAGTTATTATTATTGGAGCCGGGCCCGGTGGCCTGGCAGCTGGAATGCTTCTCGCCTCAAAAGGTTATAAGGTAAAAATTTACGAGAAAGAAGCAATTATAGGCGGACGTAACGGATTCATCACTCTCGGTAAATATACTTTCGATATTGGGCCAACATTCTTTATGATGAAGAACATCCTCGAATATATTTTTACTGCAACGGGTAAAAAGTTAGAGGACTTTTGTCAGATTACGCTCCTGGAACCTATGTATCGGCTTCGCTATAACGGGAACAAAGACCTGTTAGCTTCCTCCAATCACGACCTGATGAAAGCAAGAATTGAAGAATTTTCCCCAGGAAGTTCCAGAGGATATGAACAATATTTATTGAAAGAAAAGAAAAAATATGAAACCCTAATTCCCTGTTTAGCAATTCCTTACAGTACAGTATTCGACTTTATGTCCCGGCAGTTCATTCGTTCATTGCCATATTTAGATGCCCACTGCAGCCTTTACGATGTTTTAAGCAGGTATTTTAAAGATCCGGATGTGATAACATCATTTACTTTCCAGGCAAAATATATCGGAATGTCTCCCTGGAAAGCACCGGGGACTTTTTCAATTATATCATATATTGAACACGGGGGAGGGATCTACCATATAACCGGTGGTCTAAATAAACTCTCTCAGGGAATGGCCAGAGCATGCCAGGAAGATGGGGGAGAGATTTTATTATCTACACCGGTAAAAGAAATACTCATCGAGAATAAAAAAGCTACAGGAGTCTTGCTTGAGAATGGTAATGTCGATAAAACGGATTATATAATAATTAATGCTGATTTTGCCCATGCTATGACTAACCTTGTTAACGGGAAACATCTAAAGAAATATACCAAAGAAAAACTGATAAGAAAAAAGTATTCCTGTTCAACATATATGTTATATCTTGGTGTTAACAAAGAGTACAAAGACCTGGCTCATCATAATATTGTTTTCGCAGATAATTATAAAAATAATGTAGCGGAAATAACTGAGAATCTGGAGATTTCCAAGGACTTTTCTTTTTATGTACAAAATGCGACGGTAACTGACGCAACACTTGCCCCAAAAGGGAAAAGCACTCTTTATGTTCTCGTACCGGTTCCAAACAATTTCAGCAATATTGATTGGGACAAGGAAAAACATTCCTTCAGGGACAAAGTTATTACTGCTATGGAAACCCGTGGTGGATTTTCTGATGTCCGTAACAATATTGAAGAAGAATTAATTATTACTCCCGCTGATTGGGAGAATAAACAGTCAGTATTCAAGGGTGCAACTTTTAATTTAGCCCATAATATCGGGCAAATGCTTATATTCCGGCCACATAATGAATTTGAAGAATTTAAAAATTGTTATCTGGTGGGCGGTGGAACACATCCGGGCAGCGGGCTGCCCACAATTTATGAATCGGGACGAATTTCTGCTGAACTGATCATGAAGCGTGATGAAATCACTAAATGAATATATTCAGTTTTATAAATTTAATGCGCTCCATCTATGGTAAAAAACTTCCTGATCTGGAACGCATTCAGGATAAAGGACTGCTTGCTGTTAAAATTGCGCAACATTTTGCTCTGAGAATAGACTTTTTAGATGAACAGGTTTGTCGTCACCTTTCCAGGCTTTTTACCAATGCCAGGCCTGAACAGAAAATAAATGGCCAGGAATTAATAGAGCAATTCGTCGGGAAAAACTGGTTCGATAATTTTTTATCCTTCGAAGAAAAACCTTTCAGCACTGCATCCATCGGTCAGGTCCATTCTGGAATTTTAAAAAATGGGGATAAAGTTATTATTAAAGTCATTAAAGAGGATTTTAAAAAGCAATTTTTAAAGGACTTACGGTCCCTCAGAAGATTAATTAAAATAGCTATATTTTTCTACCCGAAACTGCGCAAAGTCTTTGATCCTTTGAGTATTCTGAACCATATTGAACAGTACACCATATCCGAATTGAATCTGCTAAATGAAATCAGAGGAATGCATACATTACAACTCATAGCTGACAAGTATAAAAATAGTTATGATTTATCAAAATTAAAACTTCCATATTATTATGAAGAATTGTCCAACAGTAATGTTCTTGTCGCAAAAAAAATAGAAGGTAATACATTTGATCAGTTGCTTAATAATAAAAAACTAACCATGAATTCCTTGCTGGATTTATTTCATATTCATGGATTATATCTTTTTGCTGAAGGTACCTTTCACGGTGATATTCATCCTGGAAACATTATTTTAGGAAATGATTCTCATATATATTTCGTCGATACAGGAGCATTGAGTTCCACGAATAACAAAATGACAAAGGGGCTTTTTAAGTTTTTCACAGCCTTGTCAAACTATCAATATGATCAAGCTGCATTATATTTGAATATAATGGCAGAAAGACAAATTAAAGGAAAAAAGTATAGTAATTATTATCAAAAATTTCTGTTGCTTTATGATGATTTTAAAGGCAAATCTGTTTCCCAGGTCAGCCTGACCAAAAAGATGATGGACACCATCAAACTGGGAATTAATTGTGGGATGAAATTTGATCAAGGGATGTTTCCTATTATTAAAAGCCTCATGTATCTGGACGGTATGGTACTCAGATGCAATCCGGATGCCGTGTTGATGGAAAACATTAAAGATAGTGTAGAAAATTTTAAAAGAGTAATCAGCAATGAAACTGCTAACTAACATCTTTATAATCCTCCTTCTTTATTCTTTAACATATTCGCAAACAGGAAAAGTATATGTTGAAATAAGCGGATTTAAAAACAATAAAGGACTGGTTAGAATAGTTCTGTTCAATCAAAGTAAAGGATTCCCATCCGAACACCAATATGGACTACTGACAAAATCACAACCAATAGATAGTTCCTTTATTACAGTTATCTTTGATTCATTAACCGATGGTGAGTATGCATTGTCCGTGCTTCATGATGAAAATAAAAATGGCAAAATTGATACCAATTTCTTAGGGATCCCTAAAGAAGGTTATGGTGTCTCCAATAATGTCAATCCTAACCTGCGTTCTCCCCGTTTTGATGAAGCACTTTTTTCATTACAAAATTTCATAAAAAAATTAAAAATCACGCTCTATTATCGTTAAACTGATAATCCGGATAGAGCCATGGAGTCTGACCCGAAAATTAAAATTACTAATTACTAATTACGAATTTCGTCAGGAGAATATATGAAAATAAACCTTTCAATTATCAGCCTTTTGCTCTTATTGGTAATTTGTAATTCTGCCTTGAGTGCTGAGAGACCGGACCGCCCAGCCCTGGTCGCACTGATGGAACAGTACCTGGCTGCACTAGCCAAACACGATCCTGCTGCTGTAACGCTGGCCAGCGATGTAAAACTAGTGGAAAATACCAGGGTAATCCCCATCGGCCAAGGACTTTGGGCCACAACCACAGCTGGACCAACAAAATTTAAAATATTTGTCGCCGATACCGTTGCCGGACAAATCGGCTTCATCGGAGTCATTGAGGAAAACAAAAAACCAACAATTGCCAGCGTCCGGCTGAAAGTGGTGGACGGTAAAATAACAGAAATCGATCATCTGGTGATTCATTCCGGCGATGCCCCCTTAAATCCCAATATGTCAAAAGTGCGGCCGGGATTGCTGAAGCCGCTTAAACTCCAGGAACGGACTCCTCGGGAACAGATGCTGCAGATTGCCAATTCCTATTATGAAGCCATCGTCCAGGACAACGGGAAAATCGCTCCGTTTGCCGATGAATGTCAGCGCCGGGAAAACGGAGGGATTACAGCCAACGACCAAATCCAGACTCCGGAAGAAGCGGCCAAAGATGATTTTTCAACCTTCAGGAAGATGTCCTGCAGCGAGCAACTCAGCACCGGGGTAATGAGTTATATCACCGATATCAATCGCCGCCGCTTGCTGGCTGTGGATGAACAGATGGGACTGGTGTTCGCCTATTCTATCTTCGTTCATAATGGAGAACCGAAGGTAATGAAAATAACCGGTGTACCCGGTATTACCGAACGGCCCAATAACTGGGGACCCTTCGACCTGCCCGCTGCTCATATTTTCAAAATCCGCAACGGCAAGATTTATGAAATCGAAGCCATCGGTTATGTGGCAGAACATGGCATCAAGAACGGTTGGGAATGAGCAGAGAAACGCATTACCATGCGTCTCTACTATATGCCTCTGTGCCTTATTTTGTCTCTTTGTCTCTTTGTCTCTGCTTTCTTAGGTACTAAGGGACTCAGGTACTCTAAATAAAGCTTGCTATCTGCGTTTGTAATTTGTTATTTTCATAACAATATTCTTGCAAACACTGTTATAAACTCTTAAGGAGCACATATGGCCTACCGCATCGCCCTGGATGCTATGGGTGGAGATCATGCACCGGTTGAAACCATCCGGGGTGCCATCAGAGCCGCTGAAGCGAATAACGACATCGAAATTGTTCTAATCGGGGATCAGAAACAGATCGAGAATGAATTGCACCAGGCCCAGTCCAGTATCCCCTTCGAAATTATTCATACCGATGAGTGGGTCGGCATGGGCGAAGATCCCAAAGAGGCGATCCACATAAAAGAGAATGCCAGTATCAATATTGCCGCGCAATTGCTGCGGGACAACAAAGTTTCCGCCCTGGTCAGTGCCGGTAATACCGGGGCTACCATTCTCTCCGCTGCCAAATACATTCCGATCATCGACGGTATCGAACGTACCGCCCTGGCCACTATTTATCCTACTACTAAATTTGAAAAAACCCGGCGCGGATTCGGCCTGATGCTGGATGTGGGCGCCACCCTGCACTGCAGCGCCAAACAACTGGTCCATTTCGCCTTTATGGGCAATTATTATCTTTCCGAAGCCCTTGGTGTCGAACGTCCGCGGATCGGCCTGCTTAATATCGGCGAGGAAGAGACTAAAGGCGGAGATGTGCTTAAAAAAACCTATCAACTTTTAAAAAAAGCCGAGGAATTGAATTTTATCGGTAATATTGAAGGAAAAGACATTCCTCTGGGGGTTGCCGATGTGGTGGTCACGGAAGGATTCATCGGTAATGTAGTGTTAAAAATGCTGGAAGGGGTGGCTGAGGTGGTTAAAGAAACCGGCAAGTACGCTTTTAAGAAAAAACTGCGCTGGAAACTGGGTTTGATGCTGCTGGCTCCCGGTATCAGAAAACTTCGCCGGCGCACCGATTACACCGAGTACGGCGGCGCACCGATCCTGGGCTTTAAAAAACTGGCCATTAAAGCCCATGGCCGCTCTAATGCCAAAGCAATTGCCAACGCCATTCGCGTTGCTGCCGATTCGTCACGCCGGAACATCTGTGAAAAGATCGAAGAATCCATCACCGCTTTTAATCACCGTCATGCTCTGGAACTAAACGAAGTATAAAACCGTCTGCAGTTAATTTATTATTGTTGATTTAAGGTCAATCACTATTGTTATTCTGCTGCTATCCTTCTTTCCCAACGGTCGTCCAGTTTAATATTATCTACAGTCAAGGGTGAATTTAGTTTAATATATTCCTTAACTGCATCACGCAGCAGAATCCCTGTTTTGAAAACTTTGGCTGGCTCAATGGTAGTCAGTATCTCGAAACCGGCATTACCCGCAACCAAGTAATCGGTAGTAACAATCTTGTATACTTTTTCAGGGTAAAAGGGATACTCTCCAACCTGGAAATAATTCAAGCGATGAAAATTGGGACGGGCCATATCGCACTCCACTTTACCACCGGCTATGGCCATCCCCTGCCGTGCACCACTGATATTATACTCCACCAATTTCTGCAGAAATTCACCATTTACTTGCAAGATCACCAGGGTACGATCAAAGGGGATTAATTTGTATAAATCCAAATTTGTTATGGGGCCCGCTTCAAAATCCGCATGAATGTCCCCATAATTTATAAAAGCAAAATCCGTACTGGTTTGCCACAACATTATATCACCAATCAGATTATTCATGGTGGATTCCCCTTTAGGTGACCGGACCAGATTGATCTCGCTTTGGCCAATCAGAATATTCCACTTAGGTAGACTTTTATTCTCCTGGCCCGGTTGACCTGTACTAGAAACAGATTGCAGATTTAAAACAGCCACGATCAATAGAAAGTTTTTCATAGTCATAGGAATATCCCCTTTATTAAAATTCACCATTTCTTTACAATATAGATGCCACAAAATATAAACAGCAAACCAAGCACCAGCAATGAACTTATACTTTCATCCAGAATTATCCAGCCCCAGATCAAAGCCAGTGGTGGAGTAACATAAGTAATCATAGACATCATGATCACTGAAGTATTTTTCATCATCCAGAAATACATCACAAAAGCAACCGCTGTACCAAAAAGTCCTAGATACAGGATGGAGAAAATTGCCCGAGCATCAAAAACCGGATTAGTATTCTGTTCTACAATCCAACTTAAAATGAAGAAAAATACCGAGGAATAGAATATCGGCAAGGTATTCAGCACAAAGGGATTCATGCGGATGGTTGCTTTCTTGCCCATAATAGCGCCAATTGCCGAAAACAGTGGGGCAATCAAAACCGCCAGCATACCATAAAGCACCTGCCGATCCATGGTTTTGACGTCTAACTGATCACGAAAAATTATGACCAAGCCGATAAAGCCCAAACCTACACCTAATAGTTTTTGCCAATTGATCTTGTCTTGTGGCAGTAATCGCCATGATATAATCAGCACATAAAAAGGCATGATCGAAAACAGGACACTGGCCAAACCCGAAGAAATGTATTGTTCTCCCCAGTATACAAAAGCATATCCTCCGGTAAAATTGATCATGCCAAAAACAAAAAAGAAAAGATGTTCACGGATATCCCGGGGAAATTTTATTTTATTCAGGCGGATAAAGATAGATAAACACAGAAAAGCTACAAAAAACCGGATACCCAGGGATAAGAATGGCGGTAATGACTCCAATCCGATTTTAATTACCAGCCAGGTCGAACTCCAGATCAGGCTAAGTGCAATGAAAATTCCGGCTGGAAGATATCTATGACACTTTTCATTCATTTATTTTCGATAGTAAATTACTTTCTCGTGGTCTTAGTACTTTCAAAGAATTCCTCTAAGTTGAGACCGTAGCAGAATCAAAAAATTAAATCAGATCTCTCTCCGCCAGCTGGCGGATTCGAAATGACATGCATCTTCTGTCATTTCGAGCGAATTTTAAAAAAATGAGCCTGCCTGGCAGCAGACAGG
>CAYSHN010000131.1:0-8737 GCA_964430815.1 uncultured Calditrichota bacterium
AGATCACGCAGTTCATCCTGGCTGGAGACATCGCGACCAGTAATGATTTCCTTTATTCTGGTCTGGCGGCTAATTTTATGTACTCCCATAATACCTCTCTTCTCTGACTTATAATGATATAATTTCTATTAATCATATAATCTGGCAATATCGGTTAGATGAATAGTAGCCTCTATAAATATAAAAATTAGTAAATAAATATTCCTTATTCAACATATATGATCATAACCAAATTTACTGTAAATTTACCTTCATTTTTGCATCATCAACATATAATATGGTTTAACTTATTGATATTTATTAAGCTAACGGAAATATTTACGATGCATCAAAGACAATGAATCAGAAGATACAGAATCAACCACCCACAAAATTGCAGGCTGATTTGATTTTACTGCTGGTTTGCGTTTTCTGGGGAACTACGTTCATTCTATCAAAAATTTTACTGGTTGAAATTTCTCTGTTGTATTATTTAGCCATACGCCTGATCATAGCTGCAATCCTGATGTGGTTCATTGCCATTCGCTACCGGCAGCAACTCGATCGACCGACCTTTCTGGCCGGGGTTATCTTAGGGATATTTCTGTTCTTCTCGTATCTGTTCCAGATGTGGGGTATTCAGTACACATCGGCTTCCAATGCCGGCTTTATTACCGGTACCAGCGTAATCATGGTACCGATTTTTTCGGCCATATTATTCAAAGAGCGGCCGAAATTAATAACCCTGATTGGTATCGTTCTGGCTACCTGTGGATTGTATTTTCTTTCCGGTGGTAACTATGAATCACTGAACAAAGGTGATTGGTTGGTACTGGTCTGCGCATTGGCTGCGGCGTTTCATGTTATTTATACCGGTCATTTTGCACCGCGACACAATATCTACCTGCTGATGGCCATACAATTGAGCACTATTGCCATATTAAATCTGATCCTGTTCACGTTCAGTGGTGAAAAAATTGTTGCCCTACGCCCTGCTGCCGTGTTATTATTAATTTATCTGGCCATTTTTGGCAGCATATTTACTTTTTTATTACAGACCTCGATGCAGCGTTTTACCACGGCGACCCGTACGGCGCTGATTTTTACCACAGAGCCCCTTTTCGCCGCCCTGTTTGCTTTTCTGATTGCCGGAGAACAGATGACGCTTTACGGTTGGTTCGGTGGATTTTTAATTCTACTCGGTATGATAGTTTCCGAAGTCAATTGGTCAGAAATTTTTAAACACCGTCCAGACAGTTGCCGTTTGCCTTAGTAGCCGTTTGCTTTAGCAGGCACCTACTAATGCTTTTACTCTTCCTTTATCAATTCCCCACTCAATTGCTGCAAGGCAACCTCATTCTGTTTCACTTCATAGGCAGTGGAAATCAAACGGCTCTTAGCGGCAATGTAATTTTTTTGCACTTCCCTTAGTTGCAATGGTGTAATGGTACCAAGTTCATATATTTGCAGAGCGATTTTGACATTCTCCGAAGCCACACTCACATTTTCCTGTTCCAGTTGCATACGCGTGAGACTGTTGCGATACTTGAGTGCCAGAGCGTCAAAATCACTGTTCAGATTCATTTTCAACTCTTCAAGATAGATTTGCCTGTCGCGCCGGATAAGCCGGGCATTCTGTATTCCACGATATGTATTAAGTCCGTTAAACAAATTCAATGAAACCTGAGCACCATAGCTGTAACCATAGGTTTCATTCATTTCAAAAAACCCGGCCTGTGATTCCGAACGGTTATAACTGTAACTGCCACTTAAGTTTATGCTAGGATAAATATCAGATTTAATTTCAGACAACTCAGACTGGGCTACAGCCAGATCCTGCTGACCAATCAATAAATCACTGTTTCGGGTAAAAAGACTTTGCCGTAGCGTTTCAATTTCTAAATGCGGTTCTGTATTGATGGTATCGATGATCGTGAATGAATCCTGTTCCGCTCTGGCCAAAATTTTCATTAATTTGCTCTGCGCATCTACCACGGCTATTTCCTGACCAAGAAATACAGAACGATCACTGTTCAGATCAACCCGTGCCTGCAGCACATCCAGATTTGAAGATACCCCTAAATCATATCCTTGCTGGACGATACGCAATCTCTGTTCAGAGATCGAAACGGCCTCCTGTTCAACTTCCATAATTAATTTCTTCTGTATCACATCATAATAAGTCAATATAACATCGGATATTTTCGTCTCAATTTCCTTCTTGAGTTTATAGCGCTCCATTTTATCCAGGCTGCTCAAGCGGTTAGAAGCAGCGAACATTTTAAATCCGTCGAAGATGGTCCAGCTAAGCACAGCAGCAGCATTCTTATTATCAGATCCGGCATCTTTCCGAATCTGAGCAGGACGGCTGGGATCAGCATATTGCTGTTCACTGTTAATCGTACTGTGACTTATCGATGCCGTGACATCCAGACTTGGCAAAAAACCAGCATTACCCGGGCTATAATTATTCTCAGCAATCTCTGCATTGTCACGGGCAATCAGGATACCGTAATTATTTTTTAAGGTAATTTGGATCACATTATCGATGGTCAGCAATTCCTGGGCATGCACCTGCAGATCAAACCTGATCAACCAGAATAGCAGGACTGCCATTTTCATTATAAAAGGACCGGAGGCAATTATTAGGTTATATCTTTTCATATAAAATTCCTTCGATGTTTTATGGAGAATGATACAGGATCGTTCGGATGTTTAGAATTGATGTATAATTTCAAATTTTTATAGTGAATTTGATATATGCACTCTGTTATACTGGCACTCTCTACATGCTGGGGCTTCACGTTTGATCGATCAATCTTGATCTCTAGCTTCAGTTGCTATATTTGGATAGTTCAACTTTTTCCAATTCCTGTTCATCCATATCGGCCAGGGAAATATTACTCCCCGCTTTGGTGATGTACATATAGATAGCGGGAACGATAAACAAAGACAGGAATGTACTGAATACCAATCCCCCGATAACGGCAACTCCCATCGGAACCCTACTTTCCGATCCAGCGCCCAAAGCGAGAGCAATCGGTAGTGTACCTAAAATAGTTGAGAGACTGGTCATCAATATCGGACGCAGGCGTGTAACCGAGGCGTCAACAATTGCATCGTAGATGGAAAGCCCTTTGGCCTTGCGTTGATTGGCAAATTCAACGATCAGAATTCCGTTTTTCGTTACCAGTCCGATCAACATAATTATCCCGATCTGGCTGAAAATATTAAGAGTCTGATTAAAATACCACAAGGAGAAAAGAGCCCCGGCCAGAGCTAGCGGTACAGTGAACATAATGATCAAAGGATCGCGAAAACTTTCAAATTGGGCGGCCAGGACCAGATAGACGATGAGCAAGGCCAGGATAAACGCGAAGGCCAGGCTGGAGGAACTTTCCATAAAATCCCGCGACGCTCCGGCCAGATCATGAGCAAAGCTTTCATCCAGAACCCGGGCGGCTATTTTATCCATGGCAGCAATACCATCCCCTATCGTATAACCAGGGGCCAGACCTGCTGACACTGTTGCCGAAATGAAACGGTTAAAGCGGTAACGTTGCGGCGGGCTGCTCTGTTCAGATATAGTAACCAGATTATCCAGCTGCACCAGCTGGCCAGAACGATTACGGACATTTAAAGATTTCAGATCTAGTGGCTCATCGCGGTCATTTCGGGACATCTGCCCCAGCACCTGGTATTGTTTACCATTCATGATGAAATAATCAAAGCGCTGACCGCTTAAGGACAGTTGCAGAGTCTGGGCAATATCGAGCACCGCCACTCCCAGCGTGCGGGCCCGCTGCCGGTCAATTTCAATTCTTAACTCGGGTTTATTGAACTTTAAATTCGCGTCTACATACTGAAATACAGGATCTTTACTCGCTTCATCTACAAATACTGGTAACACATCTCGAAGTTTTTCAAAAGTAGGTGCTTCCAGTACATATTGCACCGGTAGACCTCCGCCACGGCTACCGATGGATTGGGCCTGGATTACGAAAGTACGGGCGGCAGTAAGTGTGGAAACACGTCTCGATAAATCTGCAGCGATTTCCTGTTGAGAACGCTTACGTTGATCGGCATCTTTTAAGATCAATTGAATGAATCCTGAATTAACACTGCTCGAACCCCAGCCGGGGGAGGTATTCGATAATATCCCTTCTCTTTCCGGAACTGCATCCGCCACCAGATTAACCATCTGGTTCATAAATTGTTGCATATAATCAAAGGTTGCCCCTTCCGGCGCTGTCGAATTTAAGCGAATATTACTGCGATCTTCCAGAGGGGCCAGTTCACTAGGCAGTAATGCACCGAACAGCAGGATAGTTAACATGGAGATCCCAATGAAAACGATAGCCCATTTGCGCCGGGCTAGAAAATATTCCAACCAGACCCTGTACTTTTTAGTCATGCTCTGGAAAAAAATCTCGGTTTTCAGATATATTTTCCCATGCTGGATTTTGCCTTTCAGAATTCGGGTGGTCAGCATGGGTGTCAGTGTAAGTGAAACAAAGGCAGAGATGATCACTGCTCCGGCCAAAACTATTCCAAACTCCCTGAACAACCGGCCGGTCAGGCCTGATAAAAAAATCACCGGTAAAAATACAGCCACCAGAGCCAGGGTGGTGGCGATAATCGCCACAAATACTTCCTTGGAGCCATGTAATCCCGCTGGAATCGAAGGAACACCACGTTCAATTTTTGTATAAATATTTTCCAGCATTACAATGGCATCGTCAACTACGATACCAATAGCCAGTACCAGTCCCAGTAAAGTTAAAACGTTGATCGAAAAACCGGCCACATACATGATAAAAAATGCACCGATCAATGAAATAGGTACGGCCAGCATAGGAATTAATGTGGTACGCACATTCCGCAGAAAGGCGAATATAATCAAAATCACCAGTGTAAGGGCCAATAACACCGTTTGAACGACTTCGGTGATTGAGTCGCGGATATATTTTGAAGAATCGAAACCTACTTCCAGTGAAATATCCTTGGGCAGGTCTTTAGAAATTTGTTCGATACGCCGATAGAATTCATCAATAATGGCTATGTAATTAGCGCCAGGTTGAGGTATCAGGACTACTCCCACCATGGGAATATTATCCCGTTTCATGATCGTCTTTAAATTTTCCGGACCAAGTTCGGCATAACCGACATCATTAAAACGGATGATCTGGCCGTTTTCCTCTGCTATGATCAAGTTATTAAAATCATCTACTGTTTCCAGGCGTCCAACAGTGCGCACAGTCAGTTCCGTAGTCATACCTTCAACAGAACCGGAAGGCAGTTCCACATTTTCCCGGGTCAGGGCACTTTGAATATCCAGAGGAGTCAGACCATATGCCGCCAGTTTGGCCGGATCCATCCATAAACGCATGGCATATAACCGCGCGCCCCAGATATCTACCGCACTTACACCCGGAATAGTTTGCACTTTTTCTTTTATGACATTGGTAGCGATATCGGTGAGTTCCAGCAGATCGCGCACCGGGCTGGTTACATTCAGATTGAATATCGGCACAGCGTCAGCGTCGGATTTCGTCACTACCGGATTATCGGCATCCGGAGGAAGACGGCCCATTGCTCGCGAAACACGATCACGAATATCATTAGCCGCATCTTCCAAATCTCTATTCAGATTGAACTCGACCCTGATATTACTGCGCCCTTCCCGGCTCATTGAAGTGATAAAACGAATACCTTCAGCGCCGCTGATTGACTCCTCCAAAGGCTCGGTTATTTGGGTCTCAATCACATCGGCATTTGCCCCGGTATAGGTTGCCGAGACTGAGATGATCGGTGGATCCACATTGGGATATTCACGGACACCCAGGAAGGAGTAACCAATAATCCCGAATAGAGTGATGACCAGAGACATTACGATGGCCAGTACCGGCCGCTTGATACTTACTGCAGATAAACTCATCTTATAAAACTTTCCGTCTTTCTTTAATTATTCACTTATAATTGTATTTCATTTATTTTAGACAGACTTACTGGTAGACCCGGCCGCAACTGCAGAATTCCGGTAGTGATCACTGTGTCCCCCTGTTGTAAACCAGAGGTAATTTCAATCAGGCGATTGGTGCGGAATCCAGTCTGTACCGCAGCAGCCTCAGCTTTTCCATTTTTCAACAGATATACTTTACTACCCTGTAACTCGGGAATCAAAGCCTCAGTGGGGATCATAAAGGTTGCGGATTTTTTTCTGACTACCAGGTCAACATCGGCAAAAGTACCGGGAGTGATATTCTGTTGCTCATTACTATATAATGCACGCATATTCAGTGTACGTGAAGCCGGATCAATTTTAGGTTCAATAGCATAAATCCCGGCTTCATATTTTATATTACTGTCCTGGAGTTTGAAGAAAACTTTATTGCCCACTTCGACCTGCCCCGAGTATTTCTCCGGTATGGCAAATTCAATCTTTAGCGGATCATTATCGATCAGGTTGGCAATCTTAGCGTTGGCTAAAATAATTCCACCGGCACTGACGTAGCGCAAACCGATCTTACCCGCAAAAGGAGCGCGGATCTCGGTTTTTTCAATGCGGGCATTGATCAGGGCTTTCTCCGCTTTCAAAGTGTTCAGTTTATTCAAAGACTGATCATACATTTCCTGACTGATGGCTTTGAGTTCCAGTTGTTTGCGCTGCCTGAACTCCATTTCCTCGGCTAATTTTATTTCTAATTCAGTGCGCTGCAATTCGGCCTGCAATTCGCTGTCATTGATCTTTACTAAAAGTTGACCCTTTTTAACCGTTTTACCTTCCTGAAAATAAATGTGTTCAATTTTACCAGCTATCTCACTCTGCAGTATTACTTCTTCATTGGGTTGCAGTGTTCCCGTGGTGCGGACTATTTCTTCAAAGTTTTGCGGATTGACCACAACCGCACCAACCGGTAGTACCGTTTGATCAGCCACACCACGCAGCGATCGCGTAGTGTTACTGGCAAATACCGTCAGTTTTAATACGATTAAAAGTACTAGCACCAGCGTTGAAATAATTATAGTCAACTGTTTTTTATTAAGTTTTTGAAACCAATTAAACATATCTATTACCTTTTTATCCTTTTTTCTTTACTTTTTACCTCTTTACCTTTATCCTGCACCACCCGCAGCACCACCTGCACCGGCACCAGCACCGGCTGAAGCACCCCCACCTACACCAGCTGCGGAACTGAAAGTACTACTGGCTACATTAATAACCGAACTTAAGGTAGTAGCCAAGCTGCCAGCCGCAGATGTTCCACCACCGTGAGTGGAAGCGATGAACCAGGGGAAATAGGAATTGTATTCCTTCTCCGGAACTGTAGCCAGTATATTACGTATTTCCTTTTCTCCCAGCCCCAGAGCCAGAGCATATACCAGGTATTGATTGATGGTGCTCAATTTTTGCCGTAGGTCCTCTGCTGAAATTTGAAAACTTTTTATATAACGCCTGAAAGCCTTCCATTGTTTCTTCTTCATCCTAATTTCTGCCGTATACCGAAAAATAGTAAAAGAAAGTCCCAGGCAAACCACACCGCCTAAGATGGTTATAAACGCAGACACATCTAAAAAAATTGCCAGCAGTATCCCGGCAATAATGATAAGTATAGAAAATGTCACAGCGATAACGGTCGCTTTACTGCTCTCTCGGTCAAACAGGGGGATCGATTTATAATGTCCTTTAACTAATTTAGACCATTTGTCGAACCAGTTTCGCACTTTACCTGACTTTTTCTTCAAAAGCTCCGGAGTGATTTCATCGGCTCCCTTAGCCAACTGGTCGAATAAAAATAAAATAAGGTCTTGCTCGTAATCAAGCAAACCCGATCGTTCCTTTTCGAACTTGTCCCGATTTAGTTTAAACACGAATTGATCCTTTGTAGACTGCCACCATTTTTTTAACTGTACTGGTTTCTGCTCTAAGGATATAAAGCCCTTTCTGGCCAAATCGAAAAGGGTTGAAGACAGTGCAGAGGAATAGATCTGTTTATCATAATAAAGAGCGCTGACTACCGCCGGTGGCAGATCCTGTGGATAATTGGGATCGATTTCCTGAGTATAAGGTACTGAAATCGATGTTCCGTATTTCAGGAACAGGTAAAGCCAGACCAGTACCCCGGCAGCACACAATATCCAACTTAATTTTCTGGCTGTGGTTGCCCGCTGTTCCTGATTTTCGGTATCACGGATGGCCTGCTCTCTCTGTCGATTCGCTTTAATAGCCCAGGCAGTTTCTTCCTCTATGGCCAGCGAAAGATGGTCCTCAGCGATATGCTGTACCTGCCCGGTGATCCAGGTACTGGGAAACAATACCCGTGCTTCCCAATAGTTATGAGCCGGCAGGGGTGTAATAAAATAATGGAGACGCTTATCCTGAAAATTAAGCCAGCCATTTAAAGGGCCATGGGCCCAAGCTTTAACCTGAGTAGTATCGACCGGTTGCGGAAGTTCAAGCCAGACTTCTACTTTGGCGATGGAATTGGCATTGTCTTCACCGACAAACTTAAAATAGAATTCGGATACATCATTATAAACAACCACTGCCTCGCTTATGTCGTACTGTAATCTAAAGGTCCGTGTTTCATCGCGGGCCTGATAATACCAGCGTACATAGAATTCTGAATCGGATTGATTTATTGAATAGGTTCCCGGCTGCTGGTCCTGACTCTGAGTATATTGTACCGTGCCTTCGTACAAACGGAAATTCTGAACCTGTCCCAGTTTTTTCAGGGGCAAGCGATAATCGGCCCAG
>CAYSHN010000132.1:0-8708 GCA_964430815.1 uncultured Calditrichota bacterium
CCCTCACGGGAAAACTTTTCTACCTGCTTCCAGACAATCAAAACCGATCCGCATGTTGTATCAACTAAAATACATTCCTTTTGCCTTAG
Source organism: uncultured Calditrichota bacterium (assembly GCA_964430815.1). GTDB lineage: Bacteria > Calditrichota > Calditrichia > JAJRVZ01 > JAJRVZ01 > CAVZSQ01. Next base: position 90 of record CAYSHN010000132.1, read on the forward strand.
TTCCTCCAGTAAGGCTACCGGTACTCCAAAAGCGGGCAGAATAACAATATCCTGCGAACTGAGATCTGACATTTTTTCACCACGGTTATTGGAACCGCTCAGGAAATGGACCCCCATTTCTACCAATCTTTTATTGACAAATGGATTATGGATGATTTCACCGGTTAAATAAATATTTTTATCAGGGAAGCGTTTCACCGTCTGGTAGGCATATTCTACTGAGCGATCCACTCCATAACAGAATCCGAACTCCTTGGCCAGTTTGATCGTGGTATTACCAGCACTGATTACACCTGCGGCCCCTTTGATATAATCAATCAGCAAACTATTATATTCTTTTTCGATTGATCCGCTGACCTCAGCCTTTAAACCGAATCCTTTGCGAAAATATTTTTCCTTCATATTACCAGTTTTACACCCGATTATTAAAATGTTTTAATTACTTATGATAAATAATTTATAAATTATTTTATTCCATATTTATAATTAATTTTTAAATTAAACTGAAATTTGAGCATCCAGACTTTATATTATTTGAATATTTTAAATCTATTATTAAGTTAGCAAATAATTTGAAGCAATCAACTAAAGGAGGATTGATGAAACTCTTAGTTATTGCAATAGCAATACTGGTATTATGCAGTACCAACATCCTGGCCCTGGAAACTGGTGGACGCTCAGCCCTTAGTTTAAAGGGAGGGCTAAATATGTACCAGGGAGATATTAAAGATCAACAATTTAAAGTATATGGTGATCTTTCACTTCTGGGCTGGGTTAATGACTATCTGGGCTTGAAATTAAGAGGTGGAATCGGAATTTTAGAAGCCAGTGCCGAAGATCGCAACTTTAAGACCCTGAGCTACACTTTTGGGCCCATGCTGATATATAAACCTTTCTATAGAAATCCCCTGAATCTTTATTTGACTACTGGCTTTGAAATGATGCAAATAGATCCCAGGTATACATCAGACCAGGACCTGAAACTCCCCAACAATCAGAGTGGTAAATATAATCACATGCAATGGGCCATACCGGTGGGTCTTGGTTTCTCCATATTCTTGAGCGAGTTCGTCAGTGTTGATCTAGAAGGGCTCTATCATCAGGCGGGAACAGATTATGTTGATGATATAAAGGAGGGAAAGTGGACAGATAGTTTTGTCTCGGCTACCCTGGGTTTGTCCATCTATCTGAGCGGTCCTCCTGATACTGACGGTGATGGTATCATCGATAAACTGGACAAGGATCCCTACCGTCCGGAAGACTTCGATAATTTCGAGGATACCGACGGTGCACCTGATTACGATAACGACAATGATGGTGTGCCGGATAGCCGCGATAAAGCTCCCAATGACCCGGAAGATAAAGACGGCTTCCAGGATGATGATGGTGTACCAGATCCGGATAATGATGGTGATGGAATTCTTGATGCTAATGATAAATGCCCCGGCACGGATAAGACAATCGCTGATTCTATCAATACCAAAGAAGATATGGACAGTTTCCAGGATGAGGATGGTTGCCCGGATGCGGATAATGATGGCGATGGAATTCTTGATGCTAATGATAAATGCCCCAATGAAGCGGAAACGGTTAATCAATACCAGGATGAGGACGGTTGCCCGGATAAGAAACCCGAAATCGATGTGAAAAAAGGTGAAGCCATTGTTCTGGAAGGGGTTTACTTTGCCACAGGAAGTGCTCGTCTCGAACCAAATTCCATGGTCATTCTGGATAAGGTTTATCGTACACTACTGGAAAATTCCGAAATCGAAGTAGAGATACGCGGCTTCACCGATAATACCGGAAAGTATGAAAGCAATGTCAAACTATCTAAAAACCGGGCTGAATCGGTCAGGCTGTATCTGATAAACAAGGGTATCGCTGGTTTCCGGATCTTGAGTAGAGGTTATGGCCCTGAGAATCCGATTGACACCAATTCGACCAAAGACGGCAGAGCAAAGAACAGGCGGATTGAATTTTACCGCATTAAGTAGAGTTTTGAATTCATTACAGTAAATAAAAAACCGATGGTAGCAACCTATGTTGCCCTCGGTTTTTTTATCACTCAGAATGGTCAATATGTAAATAAAATATAGTTTATTTTTTTATTTGATATGACACGCCTAAACTGTCATTTCGAATCCGCCGGTCAGTCAGTGGACTGATTCGCCTACTGGCGTGACTGGTGGAAAGAAATCTTTCTACATTTACTTCAGCAAAATCATTTTCCGGCTTTGTTCAAAAAGTAATTTGTTTCCCACTTGTGCCTGCAACTGGTAAATATAAACACTACTGCTTAACAAAATGCCCTGTTTAGTCCGCCCATCCCATTGCACGGTAAAAGAACCGGTTATATTTCTATTATCAATCAGAGTTATTACTTCCCGGCCTAACAGATCAAATATTTTAAGGGTTACTTCAGATTTGACTGGAATATGAAATGTAATGGTCGTCACTGGATTGAACGGATTCGGATAATTTTGCTGCAAAGTAAAATCCAGGTCCGACTTTATGGCCGATTTATCAATAGCATCTAAAATATCATCTGCAGGAGTCGCTAATTTTTTATCAGTATAAATATGAAATTCTCCAGCCTTCAATTTAAGTGAATCATTATTACCGCTAACCTGCATGGTATCACCACTGAAAAAATCATACCACTTCCCGCCATGTTGGAAATTAGGATCGATAGATCTGGCGATAACGTCAAAATTACCGATAATTACCACATTCATACTGGAATGCGAGAGACCAATTCTTTTAGTTTCGTATAACAATTGCTGATCCACTGTAGTTGTCGTACTGCGGAATACCTCATTTTCGTTTCTTAATTTTATCAGGGCCTGGAATGTTTTATATAATTTCTGGCGTAGTGGATCCTGGAAATAATTCCAGCGAATCGGTTTTTCGGCCAGACGGCCGTTATAATCAATGGAATAATCATAACCCAGTTCACCGTGTTTCCATAACATTTTGGGACCGGGTAAAGTAAGGAAAAAGGTCGAGACCATTTTAATCCGGTTCAAAGCCGTTTCCAGATTTTTTATATTATAATTCCCGGAAGAGTTACCATAGGTGAGGTTCTTATACGTCAGTCTTTCTTCATCATGACTTTCCATGTAGGTAACCAATCCAGGTTTTGACCAGTTCCGTACTTTATAAAATCCCCAGGAAAAATCAGATTTGCCATAAGTGGAACCATCCTTATGATATCCCATGGTCGCTTCATTATAATTATAATTCAGATTGCCCCAGAGCATCATTCCGTAATTCGCTAATTCCGTCTCCTCACTGTTAGCAGTAAAACTTTCCAATATGACATAGGCAGTAGAATCTACCTGCCATATTTTATTTGTCATACGTTTGAGCAGATTTATTCTGTTAGCATCGTATTGACTTGCTTCCGACTCATTATATACATCTATGATATTACCATCAGTATTCTTATAACTATATTGGTAGGTTATTTTACTGGTAAATCCCTTGGTCAAATCGTATCTGAATCCATCAATTTTATACTCCTCAAGCCAAAAGGCATTAACTCTATCACAAAAATTTTGGGTAGCTACTGAATTATGATTAAAATCATAACCGACACTATAGGGATGACGTGCCTGATATCCTTCAAAATTTAGATTGCAATCAGGATAATACCACGGATTTTGAGTAGATGGATATCCATGATCATCAGTATATAATCTGACTAACGGTGACTGCCTAAAAGAATGATTCAGTACCATATCTATAATTACTGCTATCCCACGGCGATGACATTCATCGATAAACTGCTTTAAATCATCGGCCGGACCATAATATTTATCGACTGCAAAATAAAAAGAAGGATTATACCCCCAGCTGCTGTTACCTTCAAATTCATTTACCGGCATTAGTTCGATGGCGTTGATGCCCAGACTATCCAGGTAGTCCAAGGTATCCTGCAGCGTAGTAAAATCATGGGCATATAAAAAGTCACGCAGCAGTATCTCATAAATAACCAGGTCCTGCTGTGGCGGACGTTGATATTCAGGAGTATAGATCCAGTTAAATAGCGATTGCCCGGTTTCTAATACCGATACGATTTCGCCGGTTTTACCGGCGGGATACGGCTTGAGATTAGGATAGGTGACGGAAGAAATATAGGAATCATTCCAGGGATCCAAGACTTTTTCAGTATAAGGATCAGCGATTCTGAGTTCACCGTCGACGAGGTACTGAAAGGCATATTCATTTCCAGGTACCAGTCCGCTTAGTGTGATCCACCAGTGCACACTATCAGCATCGATCTCGTCTCGCTTCATATAATAAGCGGCATCAACTTTCCAATCGTTAAAATCACCCAGTACATAGACATAATTCTTATAGGGAGCAAAAAGTGACAATGTTACCGTAGTGTTATCGATGTAATTAATACCATCGTGAATTCCTGCTGGTCGCGCGATGTTTTCCGGTAAGGGATTGACGACTATATAAAATTCTGTGGTGTCAGCTAATCCACCCGTGTCCCGGGCCACGGCCGATAATAGATTCGGGCCGCTAGCAAAATCATCAGCAATAAAATCATAACTTAAAGTATCCATACTGGTGGCAGTTAATAAATTGTCAGATTTAAAAAGAAATAAGGAATCGAGTAGTGTACCTATCTGGGCACTGGTTATTTTTATTGGCAGAATTTCACCACTTCCGATGAATGCCGGTGTACGCAAAGGATCGGTATACCTGATATCGATTGCGGGAGAAAATATCACAACCGTGATTCCGGATTCATATAAATTTTGAAAAATATCTGCATCACCCACATCCTTTCCCTCTAAACTTCCATTGGAATTTCTAAAAACGAAGGCTAATTTTAACACATTTTCAGTTGGAGGAATGCCATAATAGGTACGAATATCTCCTATTGTCAATTGCCACAGATCAGACCCGACTTTTACTAATTTAGCTTTGGGAAGATTTACATCCCAGTCGGCAATAACATATTTCCAATCACCTGGCGAAGTACTTTGATCGGTAATAACTCCGGTATGGGCATAAACATCTGTTCCCGAATATCCCATCAAACCTTGATTGCCTTCGGCTGCATTGAACAGTATTACAATAGAGTCATATATGGTAGCATAGGTTGGAATTGAAGTAACCACCTGGGCCTGAACCATATTGATGAACAGTAAAGCAAAAATGATTATTTTAAATTTCATAAATGGATCCTAATTTTTGTATTCTTTTTACTGACCCACCCCTGTATCCCCTTGACTCCGCTCGGGGAACGAAGGCCGGTCCCTGAGCGGAGCCGAAGGGCCGGCCGTCTCGACTACGCTCGACGACCGGTTTGGCATCTCCAAAACATATACCCGTAAGGTTTTATTTCAATATTTCTTAATTCCTGCCCGGTTATAGTCTCGCCGTTATTTAGCAAATTCTGCCAGTTTATGCTGTGATATTCAGCAGGAAGTGTAATTTTTATTTTTGTTCGCTGCGAACTAAAATTAAGTATTACCAGCACCTCATTCTCGCCTGCTGATTTTAAAAAAGTGACTACACTCTGGCCCTGATTATTTTTCAGGACTTTAATATTCTTTGATGCCATAGCTGCATGTCCACGGCGCAGATGGATTAAATTTTTATAAAAATCACAGATTGTCTTATTCTGATTTTCCCAGCGGATAGGATCCTGTTCAAACAATGAAATTTCCTTTTTCATACCTAATTCCTGACCATTATATATTAATGGTATGCCGGGCAAGGTAAATATCATGGCCACAAAGGGGAAAAAACTCCTGCGGCCAAATGCTTTAAGGGTCCGGGGAAAATCATGATTTTCAGTAAATAATAAGGGCAAATTATTTTGTGGATATAACATCATCCTTTCATTCAGCCAGCGCAGAATATCTGAGGCAGGGCGCTTGCCCTGATAAATATCTTGCAGCAGCAGAGATACAACCCAGTCATAGGTGGCATGAAAAGCCCACACATGCAATTTTGCCCGCTGCCATTCAGCCAGCATGAACACTTCTGATTTTATCTTTAATATTTTTTCTGCTGCCATTTCCCAGAAATCCAGTGGTACCATTCCGGCGACATCACAACGGTAGCCATCAATATCAAATTCCCTGATCCAGTAAGACATTACCTCCAGCATATAGGCTCGAGTTTCCGGACTGTTGTAATCAAAATCAATTACATCCGACCAGTCGGCAATTTTCCTGGTAAAACGTCCTTGCTGATCATGTGCAAACATGGCCGGATTGGTGCTGGTACGCACATGATCAAGTGCCCCATGGTTAATGACCAGATCAATGATCAAACGCATATCAGCCGTATGCACTGCAGAAACCAGTTTACGCAAATCCCGGTCCAGACCATATTCAGGATTAATCGCCAGATGATCGCGGATGGCATAAGGGCAACCCAATCTACCCTTCCGCCCCGCCCGGCCAATGGGATGCAGCGGCATTAACCATATAGTTTTGATGCCTAAATCTTTCAGATAGGAAATTTTTTCTGTGAGCCCGTTCAGGGTACCTGCGCTGCTAAAATTCCTGATGAATACTTCATAAATCGGACCTTCGGTTACCCAGAGCGGCGGTTTTAGACCGGGTATTGTCGCCAGTGGTTCGTGATCGGACTCAATACCCAGAAAAAATCTTTTTTTAATTATTTCATTCTGAATACTTACCGGCATGATCTGTTAACTTGGTTAAATGAATATTAATGACGAGGCAGCAAATTATTAAAATTTGATTTCCGGATATTTGCACTTAAGTAATTTACCAAGATAATCGGTTTCACCATTCTGCATCTTGATAATAGTATTATCCACGGACTGATTTAAACGGTTACCGTACAGAGTAATATCCATAATAATATGATTCGTAGCTACTTCGATCAGCGCCCGGTTGCTGGTCCAAACTGTCTTTTTCTTCTGTATTTTATCGGCATCACCCATCAGCATTTCTTTTTTATCACTGATCAAAATAATACGGTGTGGCCAGATCTTTTCCAATTCCCGTTCTTCCAGACCATAACAAAACATGGTAGACTTTATTAATTGAACATCGGTAAAAGAAAAGATAATCACCTGGACTTTGCGTTTGACTGCATCTTGCAAGTCTTTTTCCACTAGGGCAAATTCCCGTCTCCAGATTGAGATGAAGATGTTTTTCTCAGCCTTTTGAATCAGTTCTTCTGCTTTCAGGATCATGTTATCATAACCCACAATGTTCCAGAACTGGTCCAGAGCTGGTTTATTTTCAATATGCTTCAAACTCTTCTGTGCTTCTTCGATTTTATCCTTAAACTGACGATCTAATAACTCAAAGAGCCGGTCGGCCGGTAACGGTACATATGTCTCCGGATCCGAGGTTTGCAGACTGACTACCCCCATTTCTTCCAATTCCAGGATTACATTATAAATAGCCGAGCGGGGTACACCTGAATTTTTACTCAATTCATAACGGGTAACCGGATTACGTTCCAATAATGAGACATAAGCCCTTGCTTCGTACAGGGTAAAGCCTAGCTCCTGCAACCTTCTGGCGATGGTTCCTAACTGTGTCACTTTGTCACCTTTTATCCTTTCACACTTCCCAGTGTCAATCCGGATATCAACCAGCGGCTGAGAAATAAAAACAACACCACCACGGGGACAGATACCAGCAGCGCAGCCGCTGAATATAAACCCCAGGCCACTTCCATATTGGAAGTGAACTGCTTCAATCCGATTGGCAGGGTATATAAATCCTGGTCCTGCAGTAATACTGCTGCCACCAGGTACTCCGACCAGGCCGACATAAAAGAGAACAGGGCGGTTATGGCCAGGGCGGGTAAAGCCAGCGGTAAAATGATCCGCCAGAAAGAATAGAGGGGTCCTGCTCCATCGATCATGGCGGCCTCTTCCAGGCTGTAGGGAATCGTGTCGTAATACCCTTTCATTTGCCAGATTGTAAAGGGTAAGGCTGTTGCCGAATAAGCAATGATCAAGCCCAGATACGAATCATACAGACCCAGTTTAATCAACATGATGAACATGGGCAGCAGCAGCATCGTCACCGGAAACATCTGTGTGGTGATGATTGCCAGTAAAGAAGCCTGCCGTCCCCTGAATTTAAAGCGTGAAAATGAATAACCGGCCGTGGCAGCCAATCCCACTCCCACAAGTGTGACAGCACCGGATATGATCAGACTGTTCATCAGCCATTTTAAAAACGGCTGCTCGGTAAATAAGCGTACATATGAAATAAAGGTGGCCTGGTCCGGTATGATGGCCAGAGACCGACTTAGTAATTTATCCCCCGGCCGTAAGGAAATTGAAAAAACACAAAGGATCGGATAAATCGCGAATAAACTGAACATGGTCAATATAAGATAGGCCCCGATTTTACCCGTAAAAGATAAATCTCTTGGATTACTGTTCTTCATCTTGCCTTGATTTTAATTTCTCAGCCATAAATACTTTCCGCGGCCTTGCTGTATTTGATAAAACGCCAACTAAAAATAAACAGTATAGCAAAAATGATCATTGAAAATGCTGCCGCATAACCAAGCCGGAAATAGGTAAATGCTGCTTTATAAACCCAGCTGACCAGAATATCCGTAGTATCGGAAGGTTCTCCGCCATTACTG
>CAYSHN010000133.1:0-8705 GCA_964430815.1 uncultured Calditrichota bacterium
ACACCGCCTGGAATTTGTGGCGAATATTAATGATATCTTATTTATAAATGATTCCAAAGCCACAACAATTGAATCACTGGCGGTAGCTCTGGCCAGTTTTGATACACCGATCATCCTGATAGCAGGCGGAAAGGATAAAGGTAGTGACTTTGGCAAATTGAAGGCAGCATTAAAAAAAAACGTACGCCAGGTTATATTGATTGGCACAGCACGTGAAAAAATCATGGTCAGCTGGCAGGGCTTGATTCCAATTTCTTCGGTTGAAAACCTATCCGAAGCGATCAACACTGCATATCAGCTGGCGCAGCCGGGTGATACAGTTCTGCTTTCACCGGCCTGCGCAAGTTTCGATATGTTTAAGGATTTTGAGGACCGGGGCAGACAATTCAAACAGGAAGTGTATAACCTGAAGGAAAGAGTGGCACATGTCTAAATCAAAAACCGATATACTATTGATCATTGCAGTTTCACTGTTACTGATAATCGGGATTATCATGGTTTTTAGTGCCAGTGCGTTTGTTGCACAGGAAAGGTATGGTTCTATACTCTACTATTCACGTAAGCAAATAGTGTGGGGATTTTTAGGTATTCTGGCCCTCTTTATTTTTTCAAAAATTAATTTAAAAATTTTCACCATAAAAGGTGTACCCCTGATACTGGTGCTGGTAAATATTCTATTTCTGATCGGCCTCTTTTTCTGGGGGGATATGGTAAATGGCGCCCGTCGATGGTACAATCTGGGCCTAGGAAGTTTTCAACCGTCCGAACTGGTTAAAATTGTTCTGATCATTTATTTTGCGGACATTTTCAGTCGTAAAGCAGAATTACTACAAGATTGGCAGAAAGGATTATTACCGCATGTAGTGCTCCTGGCTTTGGTACTGGTACCCATTTTACTGGAACCAGATTTAGGTACAGCGGTTATGATTGTTCTGATTCTTTCGGTCATGGTTTTATTGAGCAGTATTCGTATAAAACATATCCTGGCCGGGATCTTCCTAGCTATGCCCTTAGTGCTTTTAAAAATACGCAGTAGTTCCTATCAATTGGAGCGTATTCATTCCTGGTGGGACAATATCTCGAATCCTCTGGGATCTGGCTATCAGGTGAAACAATCTTTGATCGGTCTGGGCAGTGGTGGTCTGTTTGGTAGTGGTATCGGTACTAGCAAACAAAAATTCTATTTCTTACCGGATTCGCATACCGATTTTGTTTTTGCTATCGTTGGTGAAGAAATCGGTTTCATCGGCACAACCCTGGTATTATTGCTCTTCCTGGTAATATTATGGCGCGGGATCAGTATCGCCAAACGTGCTAATAATGCCTTTTTGCAGTATTGCGCTATTGGAATAACCATGAGTCTGGTTCTATACGCATTAATCAATGCTGCCGTGGTTACCATGCTAATCCCCACTACAGGTGTGCCATTACCTTTCCTGAGTTATGGTGGTTCTTCTTTACTCTCTGCCGGTATTGCTGTCGGTATATTAATTAATATTTCCCGAAGTGCCGGGCAACCGTTTCATGAATTTGGCTATAATCGCGCCCAGGCCAATTTACCGGGTAGACAGCGTACCTACATGATGACGAGGTAATCGTGCGAAGAGAATTGCGCATATTACTGGCCGGAGGAGGCACGGGTGGACATGTTTTTCCAGCAATTTATATTGCCGAATACCTTAAAAAATACTGGGGTGCCCGTTGTCAGTTTATCGGTACCAGAAAAGGAATAGAAAATATCAAAGTGCCTCAGGCTGGATTTGTGGTCCACTATATCTGGATCAGCGGTTTTCAGCGCGGTTTTAACCTGCGTAATTTATTACTGCCATTAAAAGTCATGATCAGTATGATCCAGAGTAAACGGGAATTGGTTCGCTTTAAACCCGATCTGGTCATCGGTACAGGTGGTTACGTATCGGGTCCTGTTCTATATCAGGCAGTCAAAATGAAAATCCCGACTGCTATCCAGGAACAGAATAGTTATCCCGGTATTACCACCCGCCTGCTAGCCTCAAGGGTTGATTGTGTATTTTTAGCGTATCAGGAAGCCTTGAATTATCTGAAAAAGATTAAAAAATATGTACTGGTTGGAAATCCGATTAAAATGGAAATCATTACCCAGAATATAGAAGAAGCTCTTAAGTATTTTAATATTAAAAAAGGTTTAGCGACGGTACTGGTTTTCGGTGGCAGCCAGGGTGCTCAGAGCATAAATCAGGCCGTTGATAATTTAATAGAGACAGGGATATTCGATCAGATTCAATTGATCTGGCAGACCGGGAACCAGGAATTTGAGTATTACAAAAAGAAATATCTTCGACACAACAATAAACACTTGCGTATCATGCCGTTTATTGACCGGATGGATTTTGCTTATACGATAACGAATCTGGCGGTTTGCCGGGCTGGGGCTATGACTATTTCCGAATTAGCTGCTGCAGGTGTTCCGGCAGTCCTAATTCCCTATCCTTTTGCAGCTGAAAATCATCAATTTAAAAATGCCCAGGCGGTGGTCCACAGTGAAGGAGCCATTTTAGTTGAGGATAATACTGACCTGGCCAAAACACTTAAGACTGCGCTACTTTCTTTGTTGCAAACACCTGAGCGCTTGACCTATATGGCCGGGCAGATAAAAAATTTCCACCACCCGGATACTTTACAGAGGATTGCTTTCGAATTAGAAGATCTGTATAAACACAAAAATAATAACTGAATCCAGAAATGGATAGTTCTTATATGATCGGTTTAAAAAAATTTAATCATGTTTTTTTCAGTGGTATCGGTGGTATTGGTATGAGCGCTATGGCCAGGATTTTGCTGGAAGATGGCTTTAAAGTATCTGGTTCAGACCGGGAGTTATCCGATATTACCCGGCAATTGAGTAATCTGGGTGCAGTAATCTATGAAGGGCAGCGTGCTGAAAATATAAAAAACGCTGATTTACTGGTCTACTCTTCAGCAATTCCCGAAAATAATCCTGAAAGAGTAGAAGCCGGGCATCGACAAATACCGGTGATCCGGCGAGCCGAAATGCTGGCCGAAATGATGCGCTTGAAATATTGCCTGGCTATTGCCGGGACTCATGGTAAATCCACTACCTCGGCAATGTGCACCACGATTTTTAGGCAAGCGGGCCTGGATCCGACATTTCTGGTAGGTGGACGTTTACTCGACCTGAAAACCAATGCCCGGGCTGGAAAAGGGGAATGCTTCATAACCGAAGCTGATGAATATGATCGTTCCTTTCTCACCCTTAATCCCACTTTTGCCCTTATTACAAATATTGAAGCTGATCATCTCGATTGTTATCAAGACCTGGATGATATCAAAAAGGCATTTATTACTTTCGCCCAGCGTGTACCATTCTATGGCGCAGTTATTTGCTGTAGTGATGATGCAGGTGTAATTGATATTCTGTCAAAATTAAAAAACAGAATTGTTACTTATGGTTTAAATAAGCAGGCAAACTATCAGGCTACCAGTATACAAATGGATAAAAGTCTGACAACGACATTTAAGGTCAATCGCCAGGGGAACTTAATCGGTACGATTAAATTAATCGTACCGGGCGAGCATAATGTTAAGAATGCCTTGGCTGCTATTGCTCTGGCCAATGAAAACGAAATTCCATTCCAACATATACAAACCGCTCTGGCATCATTTCATGGAGTAGAGCGCCGCTTCGAAGTAAAAGGGGTGATCAATGAAACTATAGTCATCGATGATTATGCCCATCATCCGACTGAATTAGGCGCTACCCTTTCTACGGCCAGGAAGATTTGGCCTGGACGCGTGCTGGCTGTTTTTCAACCCCATTTGTTTTCTCGAACCAGGAATTTTTATAAACAGTTTGCCGATCAATTGCTGCCTGCCGATTTAATTTTCATAACCGATATCTATCCGGCCCGGGAAAAACCAATATCCGGAATTACTTCAGAACTGATCGTGCAGGAATTATCAAAACGGGGCCATTCCGCAGTGTACTATATAGCTGTTCGTAAAACGGTGGCCGTTGAAATAATCAAGCAGGTGCGGGCCGGTGATATGGTATTGTTCATGGGGGCCGGAGACATTTGGAAATCGGCTACAGAGTTATTGGAATTGCTAAAATTAAAAAGATAAGATCTATGAACATGAGAGACTATAAGAAACCATTACCCCGAAAACGGGCAGTTTCAAATTCCGGAAATAAATACTCAAAAGCTATTTTCATTCTGATCTTTGTTTTTCTGTTCTTCTTTACACTTGGCAAACTGCTAAAACTTAATCTGAACGAAACAAATACCTATCATCGTGAAAATGTCCAGATCAATGGTAACAAATTGACCTCCACGAAAACGATATTGCAAATATGTGGTTTCGATAATAAAGAAGATGAAGCCGTAGAAATAGATCTTAATCAGATTTCACACAAAATTATGGAGTTGGATTTTATTAAAGGCGTAAGCATAACCTTCCGTCCTCCACGTATTTTGAATATTACAATCGAAGAACGGCAACCAGTAGCATTCGTCTATGGTCGCGGATTGAATCTTATTGATACAGAAGGTTTTTTAATGCCCATTCCTGATATGAATATCAGCTGGGACATTCCGCTGATCTCCGGAATTCAGGAGAATCTGGGCAAGTTGGGTGAGCATGCCGTGGCTAAAAATGTTTACCTGGCCTTGGCCATTGTAAATTACCTCGAGACCGAACATCCCCTGCTGGCGGGCATGATTTCTGAAATCAATCTGGCTGCAGATGATTATGTGGAAATATATCTGGTACACGGTGGCGCAAAAATCCGGACCAATAAGAGTTCCTTCTACAAGGAATTATATATATTAAAAACCTATCTGGCTAATTACTATGACTGGTATCAATTGAAAAATACAGAATACATCGATCTGCGTTTTACTGATCAGATCATTGTCAAGGCAAAAGTATAAGGAATTATAAGAGCCTGGTAATAATTAGCCGGGCCGATTAATACTAAGCGAAATAAATAAAAGTATCAGGGTATAAAGTATGGATGAAGAAAAAATATTTATCGGACTTGATATCGGGACTACTAAAATTGCCGCTGTGGTGGCCCGTATCGATGAGTATGGCACTTTAAATATTGCCGGGGTAGGCACTTCGGCCTCACAGGGATTACGCCGGGGAGTAGTAATCAATATTGAGAAGACAGTTAATTCTATCAAAAAGGCCATTGAACAGGCGCAATTGATGTCTGGTTGCCATATTGAGAATATCCACGCCGGTATAGCCGGTGACCATATTCGCAGCATTAATAGCAAAGGCGTCATTGCTGTCAGCGGCAGGGACAGGATCATTAATCAGAATGATGTTGAACGGGTAATTGATGCTGCTAAAGCTATTGCCTTGCCCATGGATCGTGAGGTAATTCATATTTTACCCCAGGAATTTATTGTCGATGAACAGGATGGCATTAAGAATCCCATTGGTATGGCCGGGACACGTTTAGAGTGTGAAGTACATATAGTAACAGCAGCTGCCTCTTCAGTGCAGAATATTGTGAATTGTGTCCAGCAGGCTGGATATAATGTGGAAGAAATTGTATTGGAGCCTTATGCCTCCAGTCTGGCCGTACTGGATAAAGATGAATTAGATCTGGGAGTGGCGGTGATGGATATTGGTGGTGGAACTACCGATATCGCTGTTTTCCTGGATGGTGGTATTCGCTACACTTCTGTGCTGGGTCTGGGAGGAGAACATGTGACCAGTGATCTGTCACATGGCTTACGTACCCCTATGGATCAGGCTGAGGATATCAAGCGCAAATACGGTTGTGCCATGCAAAGCCTGATCAGCGAAGATGAGTTGATTGTGGTTCCCGGGATTGCCGGTCGGGCACCGCGTGAAATTGCCAAAAGTGTTTTATGCGCAATCATTGAGCCACGCATGGAAGAAATGTTTTCACTGGCCCTGCGTGAATTAGAAAAATCAGATGTATATGATTCACTGGGTGCTGGAGTAGTACTTACTGGAGGTGCTTCGTTACTTCCTGGCAGCGTAGAATTAGCTGAACGGGTATTAGGTTTACCAACAAAAGTTGGATTCCCCATCGTTTCAGGCGGCCTGGTTGAAACCGTTAAAAGTCCGATTTTTGCCACCAGCGTCGGTTTGATCAAGTATGCGGTGGCCCGCCAAACTGAAAGCAGCACTAAGAGGAAAGCCAGCGGAGGAATTAAAAATATCTTTGGCAAGATCAAGGATCAATTTGAAGATCTGTTTTAAAAACTAAAAGAGGCAAATATTTTTTATAATAATATCAAGCAAATCTTAAAGGGAGCTTAAAAATGATACAATTTGCAAATCTGGCTGAACAACATGCACGAATTAAAGTTGTCGGCGTGGGGGGAGCAGGTGGTAATGCTCTCAATGGAATGATCGAAGCAGGTTTAACCGGTGTTGAATTTATAGCAATTAATACCGATGCTCAGAATCTTGAAAATAATCGTGCCCCATATCGGATCCAAATCGGTAAGAATCTGACCAAAGGCCTAGGTGCTGGAGCAAATCCGGAGATTGGTTTGAAAGCTATTGAAGAAGATAAGGAAGCTGTCATTAACTGCCTTTCTGGTGCTGACATGGTGTTTGTGACTGCTGGTATGGGCGGTGGAACCGGTACCGGCGCTGCTCCGGTGGTTGCCGAAATTGCTAAAGATCTGGGAGCGCTGACCGTCGGGGTGGTTACCCGTCCTTTTCCATTTGAAGGGATTGTGCGCCAGCGTAATTCGGAGAAGGGAATTCAGGAGCTGAGAAAATGTGTGGATACATTGATAGTCATTCCCAATGAACGGGTTTTTAATATAATTGAACGTCATACCCCGGCAATTTCCGCGTTTAAAGTGATTGACTCAATTCTGCTTGAAGCCACCCGCAGTATCTCGGATCTGATCAACGTTCATGGTTATATCAATCTCGATTTTGCCGATATCCGTACCATTATGCAGGGTATGGGTGATGCCTTAATGGGCACCGGTGTGGCCACAGGAGATAACCGGGCTACCCATGCTGCCGAACAGGCCATCACTTCACCGCTGCTTGATGGGATAACCATTGATGGCGCCTTGGGAGTACTGATTAACATAACCGGAGGTTCCAATCTAACTCTGTGGGAAGTAAATGAAGCCGCCAGCGTCATCCAGCATGCCGCCGGAGATAGAGTTAATGTTATCTTTGGAATGGTTATCGATGAAGCCCTGCGCGAAGAAATCCGGGTAACCGTAATCGCGACAGGATTCAATAAAGAATCAAAAATAAAGTCGGCACTGGTAGCCCCTAAAGAGAATATGAAACATTTTGAACCGATTAATCTTAATGAACTGGATAAGCCGACCTTTATCCGTAAACAAAAAGACGAAGAAAAAACCTATCCTAAAATGCCCCTGGTGGCTAAACCGGCACGGACAAATATTTACTCTTTTGAAGAAGAAGAACTACCACCAGAACCTGATGAGCTGGATACTCCGACTTTTCTGCGTAAACAGATGGATTGAGCAGTTAAGATTTGCTTGGATCAAGAATCGCTTTGCCTGATCCCGGCAGAGCGATTCTTTACTCAGCGGCTGCAGGGATTACATCAAAAAATATTATTAATCCCTTGGTCGCAGATCTTCTACAACTAATTGTAATTTGCGATGCCCTTCCCATAAATTGATGGTAGGCCTAAAAGCTACATCAACCGGCATCTGAAAACGAATCGTGTCTTTATACTCAGCCTTATTCCACCAAACACATTCAATCCGTCGCCCAGCCTTCTCAATTGTAAATTTCAAATGACGACCCTGCATGGGAGAAAATATATCCCTGATCTTGGCGTTCTCCAGCAACAGAATCGGCTCAGGATTTCCTTCACCATATGGTCCGATGCCACGGATAGTATCTACCAATGATTCATTTAATTGCTCCGGAACTAATACCGAGTCAATGACCAATTCGGGAACCATTAAATCATCTTTCAAAATATCAGCAACATGTGCCATAAATTTTTGTTTGAATACCGGATAATTCTCTCCGGTTATTGTTAATCCGGCTGCTTTTTGATGGCCACCATAATTCAAATATAATTCATTGAATCTGGTCAGAGCCTCGGTTATATGAAAACTATTAATACTGCGGGCCGAACCAACAAAATTTCCATCTTTATCACGGGTAAATACAATGATGGGACGATTGTATTGATCTTTTAATTTGCCTGATACTATACCGATTAAACCGGGATCCCATTCTTCGCTTTCCAGGATAAATATTTTATCAGTATCAACATAATTACTTTTAATGATCTGCAGCGCTTCTTCAATATATTCATCCTGTTTTTTTTGCCTTTTTACATTCAGATTATTCAGAACAGTAGCCAGACGGGTTGCTTCATCCTTATCTTTACTCAGTAACAATTGGACGGCCAAGTCCGGATCGGCCAGGCGTCCGGCGGCATTTAACCGCGGACCGAGATAATATCCGACGGCAACAGGGGTGATCTCTTTCCCCACCAGACCACTGATACGTTTTAATTCGACGATTCCCGGACGCAAGGTATTGGTAAGACTTTTTAATCCGAACTTGACAAACGCATAATTCTCGTCACGGATGGGAGCAATGTCGGCTATGGTGGCCATGGCCACCAGATCTAGTTGACTCAACATATAACTTTTATATTCGTCTCCGGTAAAATATTTCGGTGCCAATGCCTGTAA
>CAYSHN010000134.1:0-8704 GCA_964430815.1 uncultured Calditrichota bacterium
GAAAGCCGAAGTTCGCGAGGCGGTAATTCAAACCATCCTGCACGTTGCCCGTCAATTCCCGATCATCCGGCTGGATGCAGCTATGACCCTGACCAAACGTCATTTCCAACGCCTGTGGTTTCCGCAACCCGGCAGCGGTGGTGATATTCCCTCGCGAGCCGAATTTTCCATGACCCGGGAAATGTTCAACGAATTGATGCCTGAAGAATTCTGGCGTCAGGTGGTAGACCGGGTGGCGGCAGAGGTACCGGATACATTACTACTGGCTGAGGCGTTCTGGTTAATGGAAGGATATTTTGTCCGTACTTTGGGCATGCACCGTGTTTACAACAGTGCTTTTATGAACATGCTGAAGAACGAAGAGAATCAGAAATACCGCCAATCAATTAAAAACGTAATGGACTTCAATCCGGAAATTATGAAACGCTATGTCAATTTTATGAATAATCCCGATGAAGAAACTACTGTGGCACAATTTGGAAAAGGAGATAAATATTTTGGTACCTGTATTTTGATGATCACTTTACCCGGTTTGCCCATGTTCGGTCACGGTCAGGTGGAAGGTTTTGCTGAAAAATATGGTATGGAATATAAACGCGCCTACTGGAACGAACAGGAAGACTATTATCTGATTGAACGGCATGAACGGGAGATTTTTCCGGTTTTGAAAAAGCGTTATTTATTCAGTGAAGTACAAAACTTTGTGTTATATGATTTTTATAACAATGAAGGCAGCGTGAACGAAAATGTGTATGCTTTTTCTAACCGGGCCGGAGAACAACGGGCTCTGGTGCTCTATAATAATAAATACGACCGTGCCCGCGGCTGGATCAAATACTCCTGTGCCACTTCCAAAAAAGTTAATGGTAATTTTGTTCAGGTTAATCTGTTGGAAGGACTTAATCTAACCAATCACGACCGTTTCTATACGATCTTTCGTGATCAGATCCAGGGACTCGAGTATATACGTAATAACCGCCGACTGAGTGAGCAAGGGTTTTATGCCGAACTGGATGGATTTAAGTATCATGTATTTTTAGACTTCCGGCAGATTGAAGATAACATATATAATCATTACGCCCAACTAAACGAATATCTCAACGGTCGTGGCGTTCCTAATATTGAACTAGCCCTAAAAGAAACATTCCTCTCGCCGGTACATCATGCCTTCCGTGAGTTGATCGCCTCGGATTTTCTCAAAGAATGCGAGATTGAAATTGAAGAACCTGCCTTGAATCTGTTAATTAAAAGATTCGAATCCAACCTGTCCCGCTTCTTAGGCGAAATAAAGAATTACAGCGCTGCCGCGGGTGATGATCAGATTTTAAAAGATGATTTAACCCGGATGTTTAAATATCTGGTACATATTCCAAAGATAGATGAGTTTTTAGGCATTACTGAAAATACTGCCTTAAAATTTTTACAGGACAAATCTCCACAACTCCCGGTTTTGATCATCTGGTTAAGTGTGCATGATCTGGGTCGCCTTCAAGATCAAAATTACCGCGAGATTATTAGTCTTTCCTGGCTGGACGAATTTCTGCTATATCCACTGATCCAGCAATCACTGAACGAAGTCATACCGGACGAACAGTACGTCTGGCATAGACTGCGGCTGATCAAAACATTGATTATCATCCCCTTCTGGCTGGAAAAAACGGAACAAAACTTACCGGTTGCCGTTGAAACATTGTTCCAGTATCAGGAGGTACGCGATTTCCTGCAGATAAACCGTTACCAGGATGTCTTATATTTCAATAAAGAATGCTTTGAAGAATTAGTTGCTGCTTTCTATACCTGTGCTATTGCTAATCTAGTTGCCCAGGGTGAAACAGATCTACTGGCTATGGATCAGAAAATTACCGGCTGGTACGAAACGGTTCATTTCTTATTGGATAAAGTTCAGGAAGCTGGTTATCGGGTTGATAAGTTGCAGGAGTTGGTGAGTTAACAAAATACAAAGGCACTTAGGCACTATGGCACTAAGGCACTAAGGCACTTAGTAAGCAAAAACACTGAGACACTTAGTTAAGTAATTGAGTTTGATTGGTGAATTTTGGTTATTAATGATCTTAATATAATCTCTCTTTCCCGGATCTTTTTATAATTAGATTCATAGTTCGATTTAGAAATAAAATCTAAATTTAATCCTATTTCAAGTTGTGTTTGTAATTCATATATCGAGCCCATAGCAATATTGAGAAATCGAATATAATCCTTTGTTGATCTTCGCCCATACCCTTCAGCGATATTACTCGGTATTGAAACCGCACATCTGCGTATTTGTAATGACAATGCATATAACTCATTTGCGGGAAAAGAAGTGGTCAGTTTATAAATAGAAGTGACAAAATCAATGGCCTTGCGCCATACGATTAAATCTCTAAAAGTATTTATCCTGGTTGACTTGACATTTTCAATGTGATCCATGTAATTAATAGTACAACAATCATTCCAATATTTTTATAAACATAAAATTTCAATAAATTATATGTTTTAATTATCTCAGTGCCTCAGTGCCTCAGTGCCTCAGTGCCTCAGTGCCTCAGTGCCTCAAATATACACCGGCCTCTGCTTATACGGCAACGGATCCTCTACCCCCGCTTGTTGAAATCCACGTAAACGCAAAGCACAACTATCACAGATCCCGCAGGCCTCATCTTCATTCTGATAGCACGACCAGGTAAGCTGCAGGGGGGCTTTTAATTTGCCGGCTGCTTCGATAATCTGTTTTTTGGAATAATGAAGTACAGGAGTAATGACTTTAATACCAGTCGGGGCTTTGGTACCCAATCGGACGACCCGGTTGAATGCATTGAAAAATTGTTCACGGCAGTCCGGATAGCCGGAAGAATCTTCTTCGACCGCACCGATAAAAATTCTGGTAGCCCCGATAACTTCAGCCCAACTGACGGCAACCGCCAGCATGTTGGCATTGCGGAAGGGGACATAACTGCTGGGTATTTCAGTATTATTAAAATCTGCCTGTCGCACCGGGATCTGCTGATCGGTCAGACTTGATCCACCGATCATGGCGAAATGGGATACATCAACAACCAGTTGTTTTTGAACCTGGTAAAAATCGGCAATATTGTGGAAGGAGCGTAATTCCCGTCGTTCGGTACGCTGACCATAATTCAGATGCAAAAATGCTAAATTATATTTTTGTGCGGCCAGGGCGACTGTAACACAACTATCCATGCCCCCTGATACCAGTACCACCGCCAGGTTTTTTTTCACTTGATCACTCCCCGGTCGGAGGGATCATAAACGGCTTGTACCACAGAGGTTATACCGCCGCGAATACTGAATTCACCCACCACTTCCATATATCGCGGTTGGCAGGCCTTAACCAGATCATCCAGTATCTGATTGATAACAGTTTCATAAAAGATACCTTTATTCCGGAAATCCAGAAAATAATATTTCAAAGCTTTCAGTTCCAGACAGACTTTATCAGGAATATACTTGATAGTTATCTTGCCAAAATCGGGTAATCCTGTTTTCGGACAAATAGAGGTATATTCATGGTTAATATGGGTTATCCAATAATCCCGGCCGGGATATTTATTTTCGAAAACTTCTATTGTTGCCATTTTATACTCCTGTTTTGTCCGCGCCCCAGATGAATTTATGTAACTGC
This sequence comes from uncultured Calditrichota bacterium, assembly GCA_964430815.1. Lineage (GTDB taxonomy): Bacteria > Calditrichota > Calditrichia > JAJRVZ01 > JAJRVZ01 > CAVZSQ01. The sequence goes on from CAYSHN010000134.1 coordinate 3,644, forward strand.
AACTGCAGGCGCAACGGAAGTTTCGCTTCCAGAATCCAGGCGGCTAATTGTGTTAAATCCACCTGCTCCAAAACCGGTGAAACTAATATACTGCACTTAGCGGATAAATCCTTGTTCCGGACTGTATTAATGGCCCAATCAAAATCACTGCGATTACTGATTACAAATTTTATTTCATCATGCGGTTTTAAATAATTGAGATTCGGCCAGAATATCTTCTCACTTTCACCACTGGATGGACATTTTAAATCCATGATGATTTTAACGCGCTGATCAACCTGTTGAATATCAATATGACCGGCGGTTTCCAGCAAAACTTCATAGTGCTGATCGCCAAGCAGTTTAAGCAAATGGCGCACATTTTTTTGCAGCAGTGGCTCGCCACCGGTGATCTCCACCAGGGAGCAATTAAATGATTTTACCTGCTGCAGGATAGCAGCAATGGTCATATCCCGGCCATCATAATAAGCATAAGTCGTATCACAATAACTGCAGCGCAGATTACAATAACTCAAACGTACAAAAACACAGGGCCGACCAGCTTGCGTCGACTCGCCCTGAATACTGTAAAATATTTCATTAATTTTTAAGATCTGATTTTCAACAGATAATTCTGACATAGGAATATATTTTATTTAAATTCACTTATCCGGAAGTATAATTTAATTAAATTTGAAGGTAATATAAATTCCAGCTGTACCCCCTGATCCTTGATTCGGTTCCTGCGTACAGGTGACTTAATATAGTCAATATAATTTCAGATTAAAATAGTGCTAACTTTTTACGGCTGATCATGTCCATATATTGTACTTCCAGGAAATTCAATATATAGTCCATTAAGCAGAAATATAAAACAAGATTATAACGTACTATGCATACGATGCTAAAAGAATATTTAAAAATTTTTTCGAAAATAGAACAAATTTCTCTTTTTTTCGTCATTATCTTCATGATATATTTCTGTTCCTGAGACATTTTGCATCCGATGAGGTAACTTATGCAGCGAACTATTCTGGCATTCATCTTCATGCTGATACTGATATCCCTGGCTTTTACTAATACTTATTATACCAACAAAGATTCAGTCCAGGCGACACGGACCGATGAAAAGATTGTTATCGACGGGTTGCTCGCGGAGACATCCTGGCAACGAACTCCAGATATTTCACATTTTACACAGCGAGATCCGGTAGAAGATACCGCGCCGTCACAAAAAACGGTGGTTTATGTTTTATACGACGACCAGGCTTTGTATATAGGTGCGCGAATGTATGATAATCGGCCCGATTCAATTGTAGCCCGGTTGGGACGCCGGGATTCTGAAGATGAATCAGATTTATTTGCCGTATTTATCGATCCCTATTTAGACAGGCGCAGCGGTTATATATTTATAATATCACCCGCCAGTTCTCTGATGGATGGTGTCATGCTCAATGATGGCTGGGAAGATTACACCTGGGACGGCGTATGGGAAGGAAAGGCAAAAATCGATCAGGAAGGGTGGACAACTGAAATACGTATTCCTTACTCACAACTGCGCTTTCAAAAAAAGGATACTTATGCCTGGGGAATTAATTTTGGACGTAGAACCAAACGTAAAAATGAAGATGACTTCCTAGTTTTTACACCTAAAAACGGCAGCGGTTTTGCATCGCGTTTTCCAATTTTAGTGGGCATCAGTAATATTAATCCGCCGGCCAATGTAGAGATACTCCCCTATGTGCGGGCCAAAGCCGAGTATCTCAATGTTGATGCCGCTAATCCGTTTAATGATGGTTCACGTTATACCCCGGCTCTGGGTGCTGATTTAAAAATAGGTTTAAGCAGTAATCTGACTCTGAATTGTACGATCAATCCTGATTTTGGACAGGTGGAGGTGGACCCGGCAGTAGTCAACCTGAGTGATGTGGAGACTACATTCGAGGAGAAGCGGCCATTCTTTCTGGAAGGTGCTTCTATTTTCAATTTCGGTCAGGGCGGGGCAACCAATTACTGGAGTTTCAATTGGAGTAATCCCGATTTCTTTTATACCCGGCGAATCGGCCGCACACCGCAGGGCAGTCTTCCGGATATGGATGACGACAGTGATTATGTGGACCTGCCGGAAGGTACACGGATCATCGCTGCAGCGAAATTAAGCGGGAAGGTAGGGAACAATTGGAACGTGGGCACCGTGCAGGCCTTGACCAGCCGTGAATACGCTGGTATCAAATTAAGCGGGAAAAAATTTGACTCCGAGATCGAACCGCTCACTTACTATGGTATCCTGCGGGCGCAAAAAGAGATCCAGAAGGGCCTCAGAGGAATCGGTTTTATTTCTTCGCTGAACAATCGTTTTTTTAAAGAAGATGGGCTTGCTGATGAAATTAATAAGTCTGCTCTTACTTTCGGAACCGACGGCTGGACCTTTTTAGATACAGCCAGAACCTGGGTAGTCACCGGCTGGTTTGGTCTGAGTCAGATTCGCGGGAATAACCAGCGTATGATCGATTTACAGGAGAATTCTATTCATTATTTTCAACGGCCCGATGCGCAAAGTTTTGAAGTAGATAGTTCGGCCACCTCTTTAACCGGTTTTGCCGGGCGATTTACTATCAACAAACAAAAAGGAAATACGCTTTTCAATTCAGCCATTGGTTTCATCGATCCGAAATTTGATGTCAATGATATGGGTTATCAGGGACGTAGCGATGTAATCAATGCCCACATAGGCGGTGGATATAAATGGACCAAACCAACCAATTTTTACCGGGATGTCTCGCTTATCACTGCTCTTTTCGGCAATACAGATTTTGATTACAATATCACCTGGGCAGGAATATTTTCAGTAGCTGATATTACTTTTAGTAATTATTATTTCACGGAACTTGTTTTTGCCTATAATCCTGAAACGATTAATAATCGCCGGACACGGGGTGGACCTTTAACGATAAATCCTCCTGGCTGGGAAGCAGATTTTTTTCTCAGGAGCGATGATCGTAAACCCTGGGTACTTGAAATTTCTGCTAACATGTACACCCGCTGGGCAGAAGATAATCAAAGACAGATTGAACTGGAGTTTGAATGGAAACCGCTAAGTAATGTATTGCTATCCTTCGAACCGGGTATGATGTGGAATAAGATTTATACCCAATGGATTGATAAATTCAGCGATCCCTATTCCTCTACCTATGACCAGCGCTATGTTTTTGCAACAATGCATCAAACTGAATTTTCCGCTGGTTTGCGCCTGAACTGGACTTTTACACCGCAACTCAGTTTCCAACTCTACATGCAACCGCTGATCTCTGCCGGCAATTTTTTTGATTTTAAAGAACTGGCCAGAAAGAAAAGCTATGACTTTAATCACTACGGTCAAAACGGATCAACGATTGACCTGCACGACGGTACATATACGGTAGATCCTGACGGGAACGGTCCTGCCGGGGCCTTTGAATTTTCAGATCCGGATTTCAATTTTAATTCGTTACGGGCCAATGCCGTGCTGCGCTGGGAATATTTACCCGGTTCGACTTTCTACCTGGTCTGGACTCAAAGCCGCAGTTTCGAAACGGAAAGTGGCCGGTTCAAGTTTGAACGATCGCTGGAAGACTTACAACATGTCAATCCGGACAATATTTTTATGGTGAAACTGAATTACTGGCTGAACTGGTGAGATAAAGAATTCAATGCTGATCTACCTGCTGCAGGGAATAACTTTCGGTTTTGCCGCTGCTGCTCAACCCGGAGTTTTTCAAACCTATCTTATTTCACAAACTCTGAATACTGGCTGGCGCCGGACTGTGCCGCTTACCTTCGCCCCCATGATCAGCGATATACCCATTATTTTTCTCATGTTGATCATCTTAAGTCAATTGCCGGATTGGCTGGAGAGAAGCATCCGTATAGTGGGCGGTTTTTTTCTGCTTTATCTGGCCTACGGTATCTGGAAGAATTCCGCGGTTGCGCAGACCGCTGAGATAGCTGATCCACCCTCGGGTACAAAAAATTTGCTGCAGGCAGTTATGGTCAATTTACTTAATCCCGCCCCCTATCTGGGCTGGAGTCTGATCATGGGCCCGCAATTGCTGAAAGGCTGGCGGGAAGCACCTGCCCATGGCATGGCTTTATTGATCGGCTTTTACCCTACCCTGATCATCTGTTCGGTAGCCATCATACTAATCTTTGCCTTCGTCAGGCAATTGGGCCCAAAAGTAAAACAGGTTTTACCGACAGCAGCTGCCCTGGCTTTAATTCTGTTGGGGATCTATCAGTTATGGCTTGGTTTGGGAATTTGAGGTTAAATATTTTTTAATGCGTTTAATCAATCCGGGTCCTTCGTAAATAAAACCGGTATACAGTTGCACCAGTACAGCCCCGGCCTGCAACTTTTCCAGGGCATCCTGTGGAGTATTGATACCACCCACGCCGATCACGGCAATTTTTCCTGCGGACTTAGCACTGATATAACGGATGATCTCGGTAGATCTTTTGGCCAGCGGTTTTCCGCTCAATCCCCCGGCACCGATTTTTTTTATCTTTTCTGGCGAGGTTATTAAACCCGAACGCTCGATAGTGGTATTGGTAGCAATGATGCCGGCGATACTGGTTTGCTGCACAATTTCGATTATATCATCAAGTTGTTCCCAACTCAAATCCGGTGCAATTTTTAACAGAATCGGTTTAGGTTTCGGTTTTTTACCATTCTGTTGCTGAATACTTTTCAATAAATTTCGCAGTGGTTCTTTATCCTGCAGTTCTCTTAAACCGGGAGTATTGGGGGAACTGATATTGACCGCGAAGTAGTCGACCACATCATACAGCATATCGAAACAAAGCAAATAATCATCGATTGCTTTCTCATTAGGAGTATCTTTATTTCTCCCGATATTTCCACCGACAATGATTGTTCTGCTGACCGCGGCCAGGTTTTTGCTAATCTGCTGTACACCCTGGTTATTAAAACCCATGCGATTAATCACCGCTTCATCCTGCACCAGGCGAAAAAGCCGTGGTTTATTATTACCCGCTTGCGGACGGGGTGTTACCGTCCCGATTTCGACGAAACCAAAACCCAGGTCG
>CAYSHN010000135.1:0-8666 GCA_964430815.1 uncultured Calditrichota bacterium
CATGGCCATGACAAATTTGGATTTCAAAACTGTGGAAAAAATGTTGGATAAAAATGATGGATTTATCAAAAAGGCACTAATTGAATGGCGAAATGGAAAATGAGTTGATTATCAATGTAAATTTTGTTAAATTACAGAGTCATATCTATTTAATTTTCTTTATCTTAGAAATATATATGAAATTACTTGTTCCTTATCAATTCGATTCTCTTGATCTTCTGCATAAGGATGATTTTTGGTGGTTTTATTCAAGTAGAATTCTTTGAGCGGTGCAGTTCGTGCACACTAGCAGGGAGAAACTATGAACCAATTAAAAATTTGGTACGTTTCATCGGAGGTTTATCCTTTCGCCAAAACTTCTATATTGGGAGATGTAACGGGTTCCTTCCCTAAAAACATCAAGACAAAGAATCATGAGATTCGGGTGATTATGCCAAAATATAAGACTATCAACGAGCGAAAATATATTTTACGGGAAGTGATTCGCTTGCGCGATATCCCCGTCACTATCAATGGGGAAACTAAAATCGTAAATGTCAAATCAGCATTTTTACCCGATAGCAAAGTGCAAATATATTTTGTGGAAATTCAGGATTACTTTGGCCGGGTGGGATTATATACCGATAATAAAACAGGAAAAGAATATGCCGATAATGCCCAGCGCTTTGCTTATTTTTGTAAAGCAGCACTGGAAACTTTGAAAATTCTATCATGGAAACCGGACATCATTCATTGTAACGATTGGCAAACAGCATTTATCCCAATCTATCTAAAAACTATGTACAAGAATGATGATTTTCTGCAACAAATTAAAACTGTTTTTACCATCCATGATTTACAATATCAAGGTATTATAAAAAAGAATCCAGGCCTGGGTCTTGATTTTGATGCTCTGGCTGGCGAAAAGGACGGACCTTTAGATGATGCAGGTAATGTTAATCTGTTGAAGGGGGGAATATATTTTTCAGATTGGATCACAACGGTTTCTAAAACCTATGCCAAGCAAATTCTTGAGAATGACAAGTACAGTTATGGACTATCCAAGTTTTTAAAGTCCCGCTCGACTATATTTTCCGGTATTTTAAATGGTGTAGACTATAGTGTCTGGTCTGCACCAAACGATAAATACATTCCTTTTCCCTATTCCCAGGATAAAATTGAGATCAAAGAACAAAATAAACATGCCCTGCTGACCAGAATCAATTTAAAGTATAAAGAAAATTTTCCGGTCATCGGGATTATATCTCCTTTGACTGAAGAAAAAGGTATTCCCCTTATTTTAAAGGAAATAAAAGTATTATTGCAACTTAACATTCAATTTGTAGTCCTGGGAATTGGAGATAAAAAGTTCGAAAAAGACTTTCAGGATTTACAAAACAAATATCCGGATAAATTAAATTTCAATTCGACTTTTGATGAGACCGTGGTGCACATGGTTATTGCCGGTAGTGATTTCCTATTGATGCCAGCTTTATATGAACCCTGCGGCATGATCCAGATGTATGGGCTTAAATATGGTACGATACCTATTGTATATAAGACCGGCGGATTGGCTGAAACGGTGCAGGAACTTGATCTGGACAAGAATAAAGGGAATGGATTTGTCTTTGAAAAGCATAATATCAGAGATCTGGTACGCAGTATTAAAAAAGCTTTAAAACTGTACAAAAAATCTGATCAATTGAAAGAGACCCGCATACGCTTAATGCGCGAAGACTTTTCCTGGGAAATGTCGACAGAACAATATATTGACATTTACAATCAAATTACTGTCCCAACCTTTTGAGCTGAAACAGATCTCCGATAGTTTACTTTGATCTGCCTCACTCAACATAACATGATCACAGGTTACAGTATTTCAAAAATCACTATCCTCACTTAAATGATTATCGTTCAGAAGCAAAAAGCAATTTTTTTAGATCGCGATGGAACCATAAATGAGGAAATGGGTTATATTAACCATCCTGACAGATTTAAAATTTTCCCTTTTGCAGCTGAGAGTATTAAAATTTTCAATCAGTCAGGCTTTTTAGTCATTATTGTCACTAACCAATCAGGGATTGCCAGAGGATATTACACTGAAGACCTGGTAAAAAATCTTCATAACCACTTAATGATGGAAATGCAAAGCAAAGGCGCACGAATCGATGCTATTTATTATTGTCCACATCATCCAACTGATGGTCTGGCAGAATACCGTAAAAATTGTGATTGCCGGAAACCCAAACCGGGCTTGATCCTGAGAGCAATCCAGGAGCATGACATTTCTTTAACCAGTTCCTTTGCGATCGGCGACAGATATCAGGATATCATCATGGCCAGGCAATTAAATATGAAGGCAGCTTTGGTTTTAACCGGTTACGGTCTGGGAGAATATACATATAACCGTCGGCAGTGGAAACATCAACCAGACTTTGTGGGTCAGGATTTGCTGGCTGTGGCCAAACAAATTACTGCCCGCTGACAAGATTGTGTCGATCCTAATGATTGAAGAATGGTGGCGGTTGATATAAAAAAAATTATTAAGTATATTTTTGAATAAAACATTTGCTAAAGGAGAACCGCTTACGAAGGTTTTTTATTGTATTCCCATTTTACTTTTAATTCTTTCTGCTTGCACAGATGAGATGATGTTAACTGATGTTAATCGCACCATGTTGAATGCTTATGGTGAAATCAAACGGGATACTCTTTATGCCGTCGCATCCCGTTCAATTAGCGCAGGCAAGGTAAATACCGGCTACAGTTCTAAAGTGATGCTGGGATCATTTGGTGGATATAATGCACGATTCCTGATGAAGTTTTCAGGTATGCCCAGCGATACTATAGTTGTTGATACACTCAGATTATTATTGCGGGTGCGATCAAACCTGGGTGATTCCACTTCTATGATAAATGGTACAATCTATCGTGTCACCACGGCATGGGGTGATAGCGTTAATACAGATGCCAGTTGGGATTTACCTTCAAGTATTGACTATTCTGCCGAAACCTCTCTCAATTTTAATATCAGCAGTGCCGATTCAGCTGAAATAGCTTTTAATCTTCCGGTCAGCTTAGTGGATATCTGGCGGGATACTGTTACGTCTGGCCAGCAGAATTTTGGTTTACTCTTCGATTATCAGGCAGCAGAACAAATCATCGAGTTTTATTCATCAGAAAACATTACAGTATCTCAAGTACCTAAAATGGTTTTTATCTATAAAGATACATCTACTGATACTGGAAGAATTATTTATGATACAACATATGCCAATCTGGATGCATCGCTAATTGATTTCGATGGGAATCTGGATCAAAATACTATTTATGTTGGAGCCGGGTATTCAATCTATTCATTTGTGCAATTTGATCTTTCAGTAGTACCCAGTGAAGCCTATGTATCGACGGTCAATTTTGTTTTTAATCAAGATGTGGACAGATCAGTACTGGATCCCCTGGATGGCCAGATGGTGTACTTGCGGGATGTGACGACCCGTTTTGAGGAATTACCTTATTTCCAGTTAGATTCGACTTTTAATTTAAGCACATATTACAATCTTATTCTAAGTGAGGAAACAGAAAATCAGTTAAGTTTAGATAATCTTAAAAAAGCAGTAGCCGGTCAAAAATTTATGCAAAACATAATTAATGGAGAGATTGCCTGTGGATCTTTCTATCTAGAACATGTTTATAAAGAAGAGAGTTTGGGACTTTACGCTATAAACGGTGTTCAAAATACTATACCCGATGTCCGGCCCTATTTGGTGATTGAATATTATTTAAGTCCTCCATCGAGATTATAAAGGTCAGCACCAGTGAAAAAATATCTTAGTATTCTAATGGTAATAGCATTTATACTACCCAATGTTGTAACAGGTGGTACATCGATTTTTGGATTTGGACCTCGCTTGATCGGATCCTATAGGAATTCTTATTCCACATCGGCCTCAGGGCGAGGTGGATATGAAATGAGTTTTGTGGATTCTTTATGTATTAATCAAATGAATTATGCTCTATGGACCAAGCTCGAGAATACTTCCATATCTGTAAGTTTTAATTACAGTGGAATCAGTATAAAGTCTGATCAGGCAGATATATATTCTGCTGATGCTGGTTTTATGGGTGGGTTTGTCACCTTGCCGTTAAAAAAGCAGAAATTTGTACTTGGCCTTGGCCTCACTCCACGATATATGAATAATACGGGTATAAAGGTCCTCGGGACCGGTCCAGATTCAAGTGTCACTCAAAAGGTATTCAGTAAGGGTAATTTAAGTGAGGCAGTATTGGTCGGAAGTTATTCACCGGTGCATCAAATCTCCCTGGCACTTGAGGTCGGTTATGATTTTGGTATGATAACGGACGAGCTCTCAATATTATATAATAACATTGTCTATAGTGATATCTATATCTCCGATGAATATCAGATGCGAGGGATGAATTTTGGATTGAACGGTTTTTATGCAATTAGTGAAAAAGTAGACCTTGGACTTAAATATAAATCGCCTACTCAGATAACCATGCATCAGGAGCGAAAATCCAACCACTCATCTGAATCGATTAAACAAATCAGAAACATCGATTTGCCTTCCTTATTCGCTTTAGGTATAAGTTACAAGATGTCACTACTCTGGCAGACAGGTATTGACTGTATTTATCAGAATTGGAAGGGGTCATATACTGTGGATGACAGTAAAGTTGAGCATATCAACGACAGTTATCGGATCGGACTGGGATTTGAAAAATCGCCGGCGGAAAAGAGATTTGTGCCCTTTTTTCAAAATATTTCCTGGAGGGGAGGACTATTCTACAGCCAGTTAAATATTACAGTTAATGATAATCCAGTTTATGAATATGGTATCAGTGCAGGGCTAAGTTTGCCAATCCGCAAACATCGGAACAGAGTCGACATCGCTTTTGAATTTGGTCAACGGGGTGATGCGAACTCTAACATTCTGAATGAAAAGTTTTTTGGCATTTCCCTGTCTGTATTAAGTAGTGAACGGTGGTTTGTGCGGGAGAAACGCTAGTAATATAAATAGGTATGAATTAATGAAGATTGCCTTAGGTTCTGATCATGCAGGTTTTGATTTAAAGGAAGCTATTAAAGAGCATTTCGTATTATCTAAATATAATTATACCGATTTTGGGACTTTTAGTCCAAATTCCTCAGATTATCCCCAATTCGCTTATAAAGTTGCCAAAGCCGTTGTTGCTGGTGAATATGATTGGGGTATTCTTATTTGTGGTACTGGAATAGGCATGTGCATAACAGCAAATAAAGTGAAAGGAATACGGGCGGCCCTGGCTTATAATTCAAGAACTGCCGAATTAAGTCGTTCACATAATAATGCCAATATCTTATGTCTGGGTGGTCGTGAGCTTTCACCAGAACAAGCGCTGGAAATTGTCGAAATATGGTTAAAAACCCCTTTTGAAGGGGGCAGACACCAGACCAGAGTAGATATGATCTCAAAACTTACAGGTCGATGATAATGAAAAATATGCTGGAAGAATTAGCCAAAACCGATCGACAGATTTATGACGCAATCTGTAATGAAATCGAACGTCAGGATTACAAACTGGAACTGATTGCATCGGAAAATTTCGTGAGTAGAGCAGTGCTGCAAGCTGCGGGTTCAGTCCTGACTAATAAATATGCGGAAGGTTATCCAGGTAAAAGATATTATGGCGGTTGCGAATTTGTCGATCAGGCGGAGAATTTAGCCAGAGACAGGGTCAAGCAGTTATTCAATTGTGAATATGCTAATGTTCAGCCGCACTCTGGCAGTCAAGCCAATATGGCAGTTTACTTTACCTATCTTGAACCTGGTGCCACTATTCTAGGCCTGAACCTGGCCCATGGCGGTCATTTAACTCATGGCTCACCGGTTAATTTTTCTGGTAGAATGTATAAAGTGGTACAGTATGGAGTGAAAAAAGAGACGGGCCGCATCGATATGGATGAAGTTCGAAGGTTGGCCAGAGAGTGTAAACCAGGTATGATTGTTGTGGGCGCTAGCGCTTATTCCCGTTTTTATGAATTTGAGAAATTCAGAGAAATCGCCGATGAAGTCAAATGTGTACTATTTGCAGATATTGCCCATCCGGCAGGATTGATCGCGACCGGACTACATCCAACCCCCCTGCCTTATTGTGATGTGGTGACTTCAACAACACATAAAACCCTCAGAGGACCCCGGGGCGGTTTAATATTGATGGGTAAAGATATGGAAAATAAAATGGGCATAACTGCACCTAAAAGCGGACGAACCAAATTAATGTCCGAGTTAATTGATGGTATGGTCATGCCAGGTATTCAAGGGGGTCCGCTGATGCATATTATTGCTGCCAAAGCAGTCGCTTTTGGGGAAGCGTTACAACCCTCATTTAAACTATATACACGGCAGATAATAGCCAATACCCAATGCCTATGTAATGATTTGATCAACCAGGGATTTGATATCGTTTCAGGAGGGACAGATAACCATCTATTCTTAATGGATCTGACTAGGAAAAATATAACCGGGAAAGCGGCAGAGGAAGCTTTGCATGCCGCTGGTATAACAGTAAATAAAAATATGATCCCCTTCGATACCAAAAGTCCAATGGTTACCAGCGGAATCAGGGTAGGGACAGCAGCCCTGACTACTAAAGGTATGAAAGAAGCGGAGATGAAAATTATTGCCCGGATGATACAACGGGTACTATTAAACGTTGAAAATCAACAGGTGATCAAATCGATTGGCGAAGAAGTAAAAGAATTGAGTCAAAAATTTCTACTTTATAGTAATTGATTTTTCAGGCCACTGCTATTAAGATCTTTCATGAGTGTTAAGACAAAAGATGAACGAGAAATGCCATTCCTCGATCATTTGGAGGAATTACGCTGGCGCTTGATCAAATGCATCTTGGCAGTCGTTATTATGATGATTATCTGCTTTGTTTTTGCAGATAATTTGTTTGATATTTTATTATACCCTGGACAGAATCTTAATCCACCGATTAAATTACAAGCACTTAAAGTACAGTCGATCTTTATGATCGAACTGGAACTATCTATTGTGGCCGGATTTGTGTTAAGTTTGCCGGTAATATTTTATCAATTTTGGCAATTTCTTGCCCCGGGATTGCTGCTAAAAGAAAGAAAGATGATCCCTGCCATCGTTACAGCTTCTGTTGTATGTTTTCTGAGTGGTTCAATATTCGCCTACTTTGTAATTATTCCTGTCGCCCTGGATTTTTTTCTAAAACTAGCGGCCCCAGTTAATATTGAAAATAATATTGCCATTGATTTTTATATGGGCTTTTTGCTTAGAATGATTCTGGTATTCGGAATTGTGTTTGAATTACCCATGCTAAGTTTATTCCTATCAAAAATAGGATTATTGACACCACAATTTATGAGAAAATACAGGCGCCATGCTATTGTACTAGCTTTTATAGTCGGCGCTATTTTAACCCCACCGGATCCCCTGACCCAACTATTTTTAGCTGTACCTCTTGTTATCCTCTATGAAATAAGCATCTATATATCCGTCCTGTTTTCATCTAAAAAAGTAAATACTTGATTAAATTTTTTCTTGTCGCTATTTTTGGCTCTGAGTGAAAAAATGAATCTGATTACACAGTTCTGATGAATCCTTTATTACATCAAATTAGAGTTTCCCTCCGTTCTGAATTAGAAGAATATCATCGAACCCTTACCCGAATTATGTCTTCTGATGTCACGTTAGTAGATAAAGTGGCTAAGTACTTGGTCAGTCATCGTGGTAAAGGCCTGCGGCCTCTACTGGTTTTAATGAGTTCAAGAATTGTTGGTGAAGCTAATAAAAATACATATTTAGTGGCAGCCCTGGTGGAAATTTTACACACGGCTACCCTGGTTCATGATGATGTGGTCGATGAAGCCGAGGTGCGCCGGAGTTTTCCTTCAATCAATGCTCTGTGGAAAAATAAAATTAGTATCTTAATGGGTGATTATTTGTTATCTAAATCACTGATCAGCGCAACAGAGACCGGTAGTCTGGAGATAATGGAAATTTTAGCCCAGACAGCGAAGAGGTTAAGTAAGGGTGAATTGTTTCAAATAGAGAAAAGCAGAAAACTGGATATCTCCGAACAAGAATATTATAGATTGGTTTCAGATAAGACAGCAGCACTGCTTTCGGCTTGCTGTGAACTGGGATGTATGACTGTTCGAAATAACCCTACAGATCGTGAGGCGCTGGCAAAATATGGTGAAAATATCGGTATTGCTTTTCAAATCAAAGATGATCTGTTAGATTATGAAGGTAAGGAGAATATTCTGGGCAAACATGTTGGAGCTGATCTTAAAGGAAAAAAAATTACTCTACCATTGATTATTTCGTTAAATAATGCACCCAGTTCTGAGAAAAATTTTGTTCTTAAGTTGCTAAAAAAGGGTGTCAACCGGGAAGATATTAAGAATATCATATCTTTCAGTGAGCAGTATAGTGGTCTTAAACAGGCATATCAGGCGGCTGTCTCTTTTGCTGAAAAAGCAAAAAAATGTATTGAAATTTATCCGGATAATCCCTATAAAGAGAATGCCGTAAAATTTGTCGACTATGTAATTTCCCGTAAAAAATGAATAATGATATATACCGGAAACAGTTAAAAATCCTGATTATCCGTTTAAGTTCTATTGGAGACATTTTATTAAG
>CAYSHN010000136.1:0-8620 GCA_964430815.1 uncultured Calditrichota bacterium
TTAGAAGTAGGATCTCGCAATATTGCATTAAGTGCTGCAGCTAATAATATTGGATTGTGTCGGGCCAAGGGGGATTTCATTATGCTAATCAATCCCGATACGCTTGTACCCGAAGACCTGTTTAGTATCCTGATGGAATTTATGCGTCAGACACCGGAGGCTGGAGTTACAGGATGTAAAATCCTGAATGCTGATGGCAGTTTCTCGGTCGATTCACGGCATAGTGTACCATCGCCCATGACCGCTCTGTGGAAACAATTGGGCTTCAATAGGTTGTTTCCAAAAAGCAGAATATTTGGACGGTATAATCTGACTTATCTGGATCAGGATGAGATCTATCCCGTCGATGCTGTTTCCGGATCTTTCATGTTTCTGCGCCGGCAGGCCATCGAGCAGGCAGGATTGCTGGATGAGCTATTTTTCATGTATGGCGAAGATATAGATTATTGCTACCGGCTGAACCATTCTGGTTGGAAAGTTTATTATTATCCCGGAACATCAATTATTCATTTCAAAGGGGAAAGCACGAAGAAAAACGCGTTCCGCTACAGTTGGAATTTCAGTCAATCGTTATATTTATTTTATAAAAAACATTTTCGGTATCACTTTAATTTCATCATGCATGGAATCGTACTGCTGGGTGTGGTCCTGCGGGCGATACTGGTTTATCTGAAACATAATATTAAAAATATTTTTAAGGGTATCTGGCATAGTATAAAGAGATCCAAAAGCAGAGAAAAGAGAATAATCTGGATGGGATCGATCGAGGATCTTGCAGCAGCGCGAAAAATACTCACCTCTTTCGGGTATCATATCGCCGGTATAATTGCCTCCACGCCACCAGGTAAGACGATTTTAGATATTCCAATTTTAGCTACTGTGCAGGACATCGGTGAATTTGTTCCACCATCCGACAGCAATGAGCTGATTTTCGATGCAGATCGAATTTCATTTAAGAACATTATAAGTACGATGTCTACGTTATCCAGGTGGGGGATGCATTATAAAATCTTTTTGGCAAAAATTCCGTTATTCATAGGTAAGTAGGGGCGATTCATGAATCGCCCTGAATATAACGTGAAATTAGGGCAATTCATGAATGGCCCCTACATCAAAAATTATATGGGCGGAATTTGATCAAACATGTGCATTTGTGTAAATTCATTTTCCAAAACGTGATTGATCGTTTTTCATAGTAAGGGCGAATCATGATTCGCCCCTACAAAATAAAATATTCAAACGGAAAAAAATATGTTAGATTTGAAATTCATTCGGGAAAATCCTGATAAGGTGAAGGAAGGTATCCGTTTAAAAAACGAAAACGGTGACGTGGATGCCCTGTTGGATCTGGATAAACAACGCCGTAACTGGATTTTTGAGGTTGAAAATCTGAAGAAAGAACGGAACGAGAACAGCAGGCTGGTAGCAGAGTTGAAGAAACAAAAAAAAGATGCCACCGAATTAATCGAAAAGACCCGGCTGGTTTCGGAGCGTATTAAGACCTTGGATGTTCAATTGGCTGAAGTTGAAGGGGTTATTAAAAAAGGACTGGATCGTATACCTAATTTGCCGCATTCATCCGTGCCGCCCGGCAAGGATTCAGCTGCTAACGTGGAAATCAAATCATGGGGCAAAATACCCAAATTTGATTTTAAAGTTAAAGATCATTTATCTCTTGGTGAAGATCTGGATATACTTGACTTTAAACGGGGCAGTAAAATCAGTGGCAGTGGATTTCCGGTCTATAAAGGTCTGGGAGCTAGACTGGAGCGGGCTCTGATCAATTTCATGCTGGATACTCATATCAAAGACCATGGCTACTTGGAAATATTTCCTCCTTTCCTGGTGAATCGTGATAGCATGTACGGTAGCGGGCAATTGCCTAAACTTGAAGATGATATGTATTATGTGGAGAAAGATGACCTGTTCCTGATTCCCACTGCAGAAGTACCACTGACCAATTTACACCGTAATGAAACTATTCCCTTCGAAAAACTACCGCTGAAATATGTTGCCTATACTGCCTGCTTCCGGCGCGAAGCCGGTTCATATGGGAAAGAAACAAAAGGTTTTTTAAGGGTTCACCAGTTCAATAAAGTGGAGTTAGTGAATTTTACTTTACCTGAAAACTCCTATGAAATCCATGAAAAGTTACTGGTCGAAGCGACCAGGATTTTACAGTTGCTGGAAATCCCTTACCGGATACAGCTGCTCTGTTCCGGATATCTCAGTTTTGCTGCCGCCAAGTGTTATGATATTGAAACGTGGTCGCCAGCCGAACAAAAATGGTTGGAAGCATCCAGTGTCAGCAATTTCGAAGATTTCCAGGCACGGCGTTCTAATATTCGTTTTCGCCGTGAGCAGAATAAGTCTCTGGAATTTGTACATACCCTTAATGGTTCAGGATTGGCCACCTCCCGTCTGATGGTATCGTTATTGGAAATTAATCAGACAGATGAAGGGACTGTAGTGATCCCGCCGGTACTGCGACCTTATTTAGATGGATTAATGGTTATAAAAAGGGAATACAAATGATCCGCACCTTTTTTGGTATGCTTACAGTTTTAGTAATGACCTTGATCTGCGCTTCAACGGCCATACTGAGTGGTTTGTTTAATCCGTATTCACGTCTGATCTATTATTCGGGATTGATCTGGTCACGATCCATATTGTGGGTGGCTGGTGCCAAGCTCGTTGTTAAAGGTCTGCAAAATATCGATTTTAAACAGCAATATGTATTTATTGGAAATCACCAAAGCCATTTTGACGTACTGACCGTATTCAGTGGTATCCCCATGGTGCTGCGTTTTCTGACCAAAAAGGAATTGTTCAAAATTCCCTTATTTGGATGGGCGCTGACTGCCGTGGGTATGATTAAAATTGATCGTGCCAACCATGAGGAATCAGTCAGATCAATGAACGAGGCTCTGGAGCTTATGCGTAAGAATAAAATCTCTCTGGTTGTATTTCCGGAAGGAACCCGTAGTCCGGACGGGAAATTGGGTTCGTTCAAGAAAGGGGGATTTATTATTGCTATTAAAGGAAAAATTCCGCTAGTCCCTGTTTCCATTTCGGGAAGTCGTTTTGTGCTGCCCAAGTATAGTATGCGGGCTAAACCGGGTATAATTAAAATGGTAATAGGCGAACCGATTGATACCAGTCATTTTACGTATATTAACAGGGACGAACTGATGACTAAGACCATCGACACTATCAAAAATAATATCGATCCCCTTGTTAACGAGAAGACCTTCGGCCGGGAATAAATATCTAGCGACAGAATTTCATTTGAAATGTTTTTTCAAACCAGACAAACTTGATTCCTGCCGGATTCCTTGGCATGATAGAGAGCATCGTCTGCCTTTTTAAGCAACGTATCCTCATTTTTACCGTCTTCAGGAAAACTGGCAATGCCTAGGCTGATAGTCAATTCAACCTTTGAAGTTTCTTTTTTAGCAGGAAGGTTGGTACTCTTGATCAGCTCCACTAGTTTTTGCGCCAGAGCTTTGGCCTGTGCTTTACTTAATTCCGGTAAGATTAATACAAATTCATCACCGCCGTATCGGCTGAGAATATCACTTTTACGAATATTATTCTTCAACTTCTGGGCAATTATTTTTAAGGCTTGATCACCGTTACGGTGTCCCTGCGTATCATTGAATTGTTTGAAATTATCGATATCGATCATGGCAATGGAAAAAATCTTATGATGTCTGGAACCCCGTAAAAGTTCCCGTTCAATCTGGGACTGAAAATAACGGTAGTTATATACCTCGGTAAGAGGATCGGTAACGGCCTGTTGTTCTTTGATGTGCAATAATTTTAAAGAACGATGATACAAAACGGTATTTTCATAAATGATACCGGCTGTCTGCAAAAATGATTTCAGAACACGAAATTCATATGTAGCAAAGGGATTGTGAGGCGTCTGACGATCGAGCAAGATCAATAATTTATTTGGAAAATCATGGTCATCTTCTTTCTCCGGTTCCAGCGGCCCCAGTTCTTTTTTAACTGCTGATTCCCGCTGTTCATCAAGACCAGATAGACAACCGATAATGAAAGATTGAGAATCGAGAATTTTGGCTACCTGATTTAAGGAGTGATTAAGAATCTCAGATTGATTTTTTATCCACAGGATTTTGGATTCTGATTCGAGATCAGTATAAAAGGAATGTTCCAGATGCAAGGTATGATTTAACCATTTCTGCTCGCTGAATCCAGTCCAGGTGATAGGTTTCATTTCCTCAGTCGCGGGAAGATATTCAAAAAGTATAGCGCGATCCACATCAAAGCCATCTACCAGCATTTCCGGCAGAAGATCTAGCATCTGTAATGGTGATGCCTGCACACGTAAACTGTTGGCCAGGTTATTCATGGTGAATAGGCGGCTGTTATAAGCAGTGAGTTGTTCTTCTGAGCGTTTAAATTGTTCGTTAATCACCTTCAGATTCTGATTTAATTTTTCTAATTCTTCAATCTTGGCCCGTAATTTCTCAACCAGGCGTATATTATATTCCGTGAGAATTTTTTTCTCAACATCCAGGGCAACCAGTTCTTTACGGCCGTGCAAATACTCATTTAACAGTTTGATAAATTCGCTTATATTGATCGGTTTGGAAATGAAGCCATCGCAACCCGCAGCCAGAGTGCGTTCTTTGGCTTGGGTTTCCGCATCAACAGAAAGAGCAATAATCGGTGTATGCTGTAGATTTTTTATGGATTTTAATAAAGTCGTGACTTCGTAACCATTCATGTCCGGCAAATTAATGTCCATAATGATCAGATCCGGTTTTTCAGCAGTGGCCAGACGAATCCCTTCAAGGCCCCTGGAAGCGGAAAGAAAAGTATAGCCGTGAATTCGAAGAATATCGGCCATCATCTCACGTGATTCCGGGTCATCTTCAATGTACAGAAGTTTTTTACGAACGTTTTCCATTGTAAAATTTACAAATATATGTATTTATTCATATTTATTATCGGATAATTTGTGGTCAAATCAAGTTTGGAAATGAAAATAGTAAGAAGTGAATCACCCTCCAGGTACGAAGGATCAGAGGCATCGTGTAAAAAGTACCTTAGTCCCTGAGTCCCTTAGTACCTAAGAAAATAAAAGCGCAATGGCAAAAAATCACCCTTTATAAAGGTCAGAGACTTGATGAATGTCTGGTGTCAGACAGGTAAGAACCGGAGATAGGTGATCAGATTCCCGCCTATATGTGATCAAGCGAATAGCGGGAATGACAGTTTATATTAAAGGCACAAAGGAATAAAGGGACAGAGGCACAAAGGCACAAAGGAATAAATGGACAGAGGATAAAGGCACTAAAGTACTAAGGAACTCAGGTACTCAGGAACTATTATTAAATATATTTCACAATAACGATAGTCAGATCATCATTGAATTCTTTCATCTTTGTGAAGTTGTGAATTTCCTCTAAAATCAGGTTTTTTAATTGATAACTGTTCAAATGGCCGTTTTTTTTAAGAATCTGCAGTAATCTTTCTTCTCCGAATTCAACACCATCAAGATTAATGGCTTCGGTCAGACCATCGGTATAGCAGAAAAGAGTGTCCCCTTTTTGGAAGGGTCTGGTGATTTGAGTATAAACCTGATTCGGTAGGTAACCTATGATAATGCCGCCGCCCATTAATTTTTCCACAGAACCATCTGCATGCAGTAAAATGGGGGGATTATGGCCGGCATTGGTATAGATGAGTTTATCTTCCCGGGTCGACAGGATCAGATATACCAAAGTGGCGTAATGACCTTCACTTACACTTTCTTCCAGTAAATTATTCAAGCGTGCTACAATTTCACAGACGGTTAAGGCCGATTTCTTGAACGCCCGGAAACCGGCAAGCAACAAGGACATCATGATCGCAGCATGGGCACCTTTGCCGGATACATCACCAATAATCACACCAAGCATCTTATCATCCATGGGCACCAGATCAAACAAATCACCGCTGACCATCTTGCTGGCAATGTGTGAAAATGAGATATTCAAATCATTAAAAGAGGGAGGATGACTAGGCAACAGAACTTTCTGAACCTTGCCGGCTTTTAGTAATTCATGCTCCAGAGACTGTTTGGCCAGAAAGATCTCAAACTGTTTGGAATTATTCAGAGCACTGGCTGCCTGCATGGCGAAAATATTCAATAGTTCCAGCGATCGGCTGGTAAAATAACCAAGCTGATTACTCTCCAGGCATAAGACACCGATTAATTCATTCTGAAAAAGCAAAGGTAAAGCGATCTGGGAAAGCGTTTCCTTACGGGCGGGATAGTATTCAGGGGATTTTCTGACATCTTCTAAAAGTGATATTTGTTTATTCTGAGCGACCCATCCGCAGGCCCCCTGTCCAACTTTCAGTGTTAAATCAATGTCCTGATCATACCCTTTACTGACTTTCCTGATCAGATTCTTAGAATCGGGATCAAACAGGAAAATGACTCCGGCATCAAAGGATACAACTTCTGATAATGCCTGTAATAAAAAATTAAGGATTTTTTCTGTATTCAAGGAAGACAAGATTTGCTGGCTCACTTCGAAAAGTTTATTGATCTGCAGATTTTTTTGAACAACATCCCGGTACAATAATGTATTTTCAAGTATCTGGCCGGACTTATTGACTACTCTCTCGGCCAGGGCTGAGGTTAATTTTTTTGTGATAAAATCAAAATTCCGGCCCTTGCTGAAGACCAGCGCAACCCTGCGGTTTTTACCCGGGATACTCAAAACTGAATCGAGGTTTTCCTTTTTAAACGGAGAAACCAGGGAAGATAGAATTAGCAGGTTTTCTGTTGACTGCAGCAGTCGCTTATCCGTACTTATTTTTAGATCCAGTGTCGTGGGCAGCACTTCAGCAAGACGTTCAGGATAGGTCCGGCATCTTTGGAAACGGTTTTCTTTAATTACGTAAAGGATCCATGGACCGTGTACTAAAATCTTTTCAAACACACTCTGGTACTCATTCAATAACTCATGGTAATCTACAATTTGATTGAGCTGAAGATTGAATTCCTGCAGGGTGTTTTCAATAGTGGTTATATGGGGATAAAACCTCCGGCTGATGAAGGAACGAACTGGTTGTTGTATCCGGGACTGCAGAATCAGAAAAATAATTATAATAACTGCTATAGCCAGTAATCCTGGTAAATGCAAGATGTCTGCCAGCAGTAAATAAATTGATAAATAGATGGCAAACTGGAAAAATTTTTCTAAGTAAGGACGTATCAAGTATGACTCCACTGAATTTTAAATATATTGAGGTTACCGAAGAAATTCAAGCCGGAATACCTGAATCGCGTTGTGAAAAGAGTAAATAGAACTAGCGGAATCTAACTGAGGATTTGTATGGTCAGCAGCGTGATGTCATCACTTTGTTGGGCGCCGGCAGTAAATTTGTGTAATTCCTGGATAATATTTTCATTGATTTGTTGTACGCTTAAAGCAGCACATTGATTGATTAGAAAATCTTTTAAGCGGAATTCACCAAATTCCTCATCTTTAATATTCATGGCTTCACTAACTCCGTCGGTATACATCAGCAGAGTATCACCGCTTTTTAGGGTACAGCTGCCAATTTCATAAGGCATTTCCGGCAGCATACCCAGAATGATCCCGCCTTCATGTAATTCATGGATGGAGCGATCTTTATGTATCAGAAAAGGCGGATTATGGCCGGCGTTTACAAACTGAAAATCAAGGGTTTGCACATTCAATTGTCCATAAAAAAACGTTATATATTTTTCAGGATCGGTATTATTATAAATGAGATTATTAATCCGTGAAACCAGTTTGTCCAGGGAATAATTTTCCCAGACCAGTGAATGCAGGCTGGCTTGCAGATTAGACATTAATAAGGAAGCAGGCATTCCTTTCCCGGAAACATCGGCAATGGTCAGTCCATATACCTGGTCATCTATGCGGATCACGTCATAGTAATCACCGCCCACTTGTTTGCTGGGGACATTGGTACCATGAATTTTAATCAAATCCAGCTCGGGCATGGATTTAGGAAACAGCCGGTTCTGGATTTTGCGGGCTAAGTTTATTTCTTCTTCCATCCGTTGTTTTTCCAGAGTCTCCTGGAACAGACGGGCATTCTCCAAAGAAATAATAGCCACATTACCCAGCGTTTGCAGAAATTCCAGATCACTGTTACTATATTTTCGTTTGCTGATTTTTTCACCCAGGAAAATAAAACCCTTCGTTTCATTCTGGATCTGCATGGGAACGACTACCTGGACACCACGTTCCTTCAGTGCGTTATCGAATTCGTTAAGATCCTCCCGCAGATAAGGTTTGGTGAGCAGTACACTTTTGTCGCACAGAGTTTTACACAATTCACCTTCCTTGAGAGCAAAGGTATTACCTTTGACCAGAGCAGCCCGAAAGGTATCATTTTCTTTTATGGCAATTAGAAAATTGTTTACCGTAACCTGACCCATCAGGGCATACGATAACAGTTTCAATACTTTTTCCTTTTCCAGGGTCAGGTTCAATTCTTTGCCTATATCGAAAAGGGTATTTAATTCCTGGATTTTATGATCCAGTTGTCGGTTTACTTTTTTGATTTCTTCAAAGATTAGAGCGTTTTCAATAGACGTAGC
>CAYSHN010000137.1:0-7240 GCA_964430815.1 uncultured Calditrichota bacterium
CCCTGAAATCCAAGGGTCAGACCGGTGCGGATAACCGCCGGATACTGAATAGTGTTATAATAGCGGCTCATCAACAAACCATAGCCCAGACGATAATTATCAATGGCTCCTACCTTGGCATAAAAAGGATCCCCTTTGAGACCCCAGCGGACATAATAGATTTTTTCTATAATATCGCTCATGGAATCCCAATTATCCTTGCGGATATTTCCATCCTGATCGATATATAAGGTCAGATCCAGAGCGACTCCGAATTTACCGATCACAAATTCAGGACGAAGTCCAATCTGGTTATAAATAACATTGTCAATCGTCACTGCACCAAGGGTCAATCCCATATTCCATCCTTCCTCGGGAGCAGAGGTAGTGCTCTGAGTGGTGGTCGGTTTAGAGGATTGAGGCCCGGTAAGTTGAGCTAGTGCTACAAAATTGAGCAGACAGATAAATAAAAATATTCTCCAGATCATAATACCTCCTCAGGGTTTTATTGCCATATGGTAAAAATATCAGAGAATCAGCATATATTTAAACTTATATATTCGGCATTTTTCAACGGTTATAAATAAAAATATTCTTTTTCTCCGGTCGGATATGTGATGTTGAACAAATTTATATGTTTTGTCGTCCAGTTAAAACAATATTTTCCTGGCTCCGGTTGCTGCATCCTGAAGGCGCGATCTTAAGATTGCGGTTACCATCATAGATTTAATCTCCTGAACAAAACCGGTAGATACGACCTTAAAGTCGTGTCTACCATCATTGATACCATCCTGGTGGCAAATCCGGTAGGCGCAGGACAGAATCCTGCGCCTACTAATGACCTTTTACCTCAATCACCAACCGCATCCTAAAAGGATGCGTCTACAAATCATAAATAAAAAAGGCTGCCGGAAAAAAGCAGCCTTTACAGATTTCAATTAGTTTCAGAGAAAGGTTATTTTATTACATGTAGCTCTTCAGCACTTTCATGTAATTAGCACGTTCATATGCGGCCGGTTCGGCTACAGATTTATGACTCATGCTTCCTTTCATCTGATTGAGCGATTCGTATTCATGCTCTTCCATCCATTTTTTCATATCGGCTAGTATTTTGGAAATATGCTTAACTCCTTTTTGAAAAAGGGCTGCACATACCATGGTCACGTCCGCACCGACCATAATCATTTTCAAAACATCATCGGCCGTATGAATACCAGTAGTGGCAGCAATACTGGCTTTGATCTTGCCGTGCAGGATTGCCACCCAACGTAAGGGCAAGCGCATGGATTCAGATGTGCTCAGTACCAGATTAGGTACAACTTTCAAAGTTTCCAGATCAATATCCGGTTGGTAGAAACGGTTGAACAGCACCAGTGCATCAGCACCGGCCTGGTCAAAACGTTTGGCCATGGCAGCCATGGAAGTAAAATAGGGGGATAGTTTCATAGCTACCGGAATGGTTACCGCACCTTTGACTGCTTTTAATACTTCAATATAATTATCCTCAATCAGTTTACCATCCTTGTTCGGATCGGTAGCCAGATAATAGGTATTTAATTCCAGGGCATTCGCTCCAGCCTGCTGGATCTTGCGGGCGTAATCAATCCAACCACCGTTTGATACGCCATTCAAACTGGCAATAACCGGGATACCTACGGCTTTTTTAACCTTACGGATATGTTCCAGATACTCCTCCGGACCAAAATTGTACACATCTTTATCCGGGAAATAACTAAGTGCTTCGGCAAAACTTTCAGTACCCTGGGTCAGAAAATGATCCATTTCATTTTTTTCATGAATAATCTGTTCCTCAAACAAGGATTCTAACACCACGGCGGCTGCTCCAACCTCTTCCATCAGTTTTATCGTTGGTATATCCCGGCACAGCGGCGAGGCAGAAGGAACGATTGGATTCTTTAGTTTCAAGCCCATATATCTTGTTGATAGATCCATCGTCACTACCTTTCTTTTTGTTTTATATTTTCAATTTTAACCATTAGATCCTTTAAACAATTCCTACTAGTCTTACTGCTCTTTAATCAGTGGTGTCATTTTGGCCAGTTGTGAATAGTAATTCCATTTATCATTGACATCCAGTTGCGCCAGTTCGATTAATCTTTTTGCTCCCTCCGGATCCGATTTGGTCAACATTTTGTAACGTGTTTCGTTGTAGGCATAGACCCGCAGCGGAATTTTGGGTTCTTTGGAATCCAGGTTAAATGGATTTTCACCCTTTTTGGCCAGATCAGGATTATAACGGTACAGCGGCCAATATCCGCAGTCAACCGCCAGTTGCTGTTGTTCCAATCCCATCCGCATGTTAATTCCATGGGCAATACAATGACAATAGGCAATGATCAGTGATGGCCCCTCATATGCATCTGCTTCCATAAATGCTTTGACAGTTTGAACATCACTGGCACCCATGGCTACTTGCGCTACATAGACACTACCGTAAGTCATAGCCAGCAGACCCAGATCTTTACGTCTGACCGGTTTACCGCCAGCCGCAAATTTTGCAACTGCACCACGTGGTGTGGCTTTTGACATCTGACCACCGGTATTGGAGTAAACCTCTGTATCAAGCACCAGGATATTGACATTTTTGCCAGAAGCCAGCACATGATCCAGACCACCATAGCCGATATCATAAGCCCAGCCATCTCCACCCATAATCCAGACACTTTTCTTTACCAGTTTATCAGCCAGGGTCAATAATTGTTTGGCTTCAGTACTTTTTATCTTGGCTAACTTTTTCTTCAGTTCTTCCACTCGTTCGCGCTGCTCGATGATCCCCGTATCACTGGACTGATCAGCGGTGATGATAGCATTAACCAGTTTATCACCCAGCTCTGTTCCAAGTTTTTTTAATAATTCCCGGGCAAATTCATTCTGTTTGTCGATAGTCAAACGGAAACCATAACCGAATTCCGCATTGTCCTCAAACAAAGAATTCGACCAGGCTGGGCCACGACCCGCTTTATTTTGCGCCCAGGGGGTGGTCGGTAGATTACCACCATAGATCGAAGAACAGCCGGTGGCATTGGCTACCACGGCACGATCGCCGAACAATTGACTGGCCAGTTTTACATATGGCGTTTCACCACAACCGGCACAGGCTCCCGAAAATTCAAACAGGGGTTGCAGAATCTGTGATCCTTTAACTGTGTTTACCTGTATGGTACGACGGTCTAATTCCGGCAGAGTCAGAAAGAAGTTCCAGTTTTCGCGTTCGCTCTCGCGTAACGGCGGCTGTGGTGCCATATTAATCGCTTTCAATTTTACCTGTTCTTTATTCTTTACCGGACATACTTCCACACAAAGCGCGCAACCGGTGCAATCTTCCGGTGCGACCTGCAGCGTGTAAACCTGATCTTCGGTAAACTCTTTACCGCGGGCCTTAGCCTGTTTAAATGTAGTCGGTGCTTGCTTGAGCAAGCCTTTATCATAAACCTTAGGACGAATGACTGCATGGGGGCAAACCAGGGCGCATTTATTACACTGGATACAGATCTTTTCATCCCACACCGGTATTTCCAGAGATATATTACGCTTCTCCCACTGGGTGGTAGCCGTTGGATAGGTACCATCAACCGGAAAGGCGCTGACCGGCACCGAATCACCAAGTCCGGCGATAATTTTGGCCGTAACATTCTTGACAAATTCCGGAGCAGTATCAGGTACTACCGGTGGTACTTCAACCTTGCTGGTAGCCTTGGCCGGTACTTTAAATTCGTGCAGATTGGCCAGTGTTTTATCTACGGCTTCAAAATTCTTTTTTACTATTTCTTCACCCTTGGCACCGTAAGTCTTTTTAATCGATTCTTTAATTTTGGTAATAGCCTCCTCCCGCGGCAACACTCCAGAAATGGCAAAGAAGCAGGTTTGCATAATAGTATTAACCCGGGCACCCATTCCGGTTTCATTCGCAACTTTATAGGCATCAATAATATACATCTTGACTTTTTTATCAATGATCTGTTGTTGTACCTTTTGGGGAATATTCTCCCAGGTTTCTTCAACACTATAAGGACTGTTCAACAGAAAAACGGCGCCTTCGGCTGCTGAAGCGAGTACATCATATTTTTCCAGGAATACAAACTGGTGACAACCGATAAAATTCGCCTTATTTACCAGGTAGGTGGAACGGATTTTATTCGGCCCAAAGCGCAGATGTGAAATAGTCATCGACCCGGATTTTTTAGAATCATACACGAAATAACCCTGGGCATAGTTGTCGGTCTCCATACCGATGATCTTGATCGAATTTTTATTGGCGCCGACCGTACCGTCTGCACCAAGTCCATAGAACATCGAGCGGTTGACCTCTTTACCTTCCGTACTGAAGGCCGGATCAAAATCCAGGCTACTATTGGTTACATCCTCGAGAATACCGATAGTAAAATGATTTTTAGGTTTATCTTTAAGCAATTCATCAAAAACTGCTTTAACCATGGCCGGAGTGAATTCCTTGGAAGAAAGGCCATAGCGTCCGCCGATTACCTTTGGCAATGGCGCTTTGGTTTCCGACTGGCCTTCTACCAGAGCAGTAACCACATCCTGATATAAAGGCTCACCGGCTGCTCCGGGCTCTTTGGTCCGGTCTAATACGGCAATCGACTTTACCGACCTGGGCAGGGCTTTTATAAAATGTTTAACCGAGAAAGGTCTGAACAGCCGCACCTTGATCACGCCGACTTTTTCTCCTTTAGCGTTCAGATAATCGACCGTTTCATGCACGGTTTCCGCGCCTGAGCCCATCAGGACAATGATCTTCTCGGCATCTTTAGCACCATGGTAATCGAACAGGTAGTATTGCCGTCCCACCAGTTTGGCAAATTTATCCATCGTTTTTTGAACTTCATCCGGACAGGCCATATAGTAGGGATTCACCGTTTCCCGGCCCTGAAAGAAAACATCCGGATTCTGAGCCGTACCACGCATAATAGGATAATCAGGAGTTAGGGCCCGCTTGCGGTGTTCAAAAACCAGTTGATCATCGATCATAGCCCGCATATCATCTTCAGTAAGTTCTTCAATTTTTTGTATCTCATGTGAAGTCCGGAATCCATCAAAGAAATGAACAAAGGGCACCCGTGCTTTAAGCGAAGCAGCATGGCTAATCAGGGCGAAATCCATGGCTTCCTGAACTGAGTTGGAAGCAATCAGGCCGAAACCGGTCGAACGTACGGCCATCACATCACCGTGATCGCCAAATATTGAAAGAGCATGAGCGGCTACCGTACGGGCTGAAACATGAAAAACGGTGGAGGTCAATTCGCCGGCAATCTTAAACATATTGGGGATCATCAGCAATAATCCCTGCGATGCCGTAAATGTAGTAGCCAGAGCGCCGGTCTGTAAAGCGCCATGTACGGCACCGGATGCACCACCTTCACTTTGCATTTCGACGACGGTTGGAATGGTCCCCCAGATATTTTTCTTCCCTTCGGCTGAATAGGCATCAGCCCATTCACCCATATTTGATGAGGGGGTAATGGGATAAATCGCTATAACCTCATTGATTTTATGAGCAACATGAGCAACAGCTTCGTTCCCATCGATACAAACCATGGGTCTATTCATTTATTTCCTCCTATCCTCGGATAATTTATCTGCAGAATATTAGTATAAATTAACAAATATTATGAACAAATTTGGGTAAAATATAAAATATTTTTTAAAAAATATTTTATATTTTTATTAAAAATCATCTTAATAGTACAGAATTGCGTCAATTAGTATGCCAAAACAGAATCGGCATTCAAGATTATAAATTTCAAGGACTTATAAATATCTGCCGAAATCAATTTTTAAATACTTTTCTTAAAAATTAGAAGAGTTTTAAAAAAAAAATTAAAAATGGGAGAGCCTTAGCGCAGATAAGGTTTTGCTGCCTGGGGAAAGATATAATCGATATTGACAAACCGCCAGCCATAGGCTGTTGGTTTTATTGTAGCAGAAAGAATAGTACTGGTAATCAGTTTTACCGGATTAGTGACACTGATTTGTACATTGAGATATTTTTTATTGTAATGAACATCCCTGATCTGGATCAGGCCGGTTTTGGAAATCTTTTCGATCTCGAACAGGCCGCTGACAATCTGGTCGCCGCAGGCGTTTGATTGGATGATTCCATCAACAAGTGAATTTTTATTAAAATAAGAACGGGAACAGAGTAAAACATTCTGGATACTATCAAAATGGTTTAACATTAAACGTTCAAACGGCTTTTTGAGATTAACTTCCCGGGAAAGTTCTAACCAATTAAAAAATTTTTGGAAAACCTGCCTGATTATTTCGGGGGTCAGTTCCAGATCAAAGGTAATCTCACGGATAAGCCAGAATAGGAAGAATTCCTCCTGATCTTCCACCTCGATCTCATCGATACGTTTCAAATCAGCATATGTATCCGTGTACTCCTTAAAATATGCTAATAGTTGTTTGCTAATGGCCATTTCCTTTTCAGTATCGTTCATCTCGCCTAGATAATCGGTAATCACTTCATGTATGTACAGATTTCCAAATTTCCACATTTCAGATTCATCAACTTCCTCTTCCATGGCTGCAGGTACTTCTTCATCCCAAATGGGATTCGCTTCATACATCAGTTTATTAAAATGTTCAGTTGATGATTCCTTGGGATTGCCCAGCAGATTTTGGCCCTGTCCCTCAATGAATTTTTCCAGGATCGAGGTGATAAAATCGGCAAACTGGATTAAACTGATATCCGTATCATCCAGATTAAGCCCCGTTTCGTATTGATAAAAATCGAAGAGGGTATCGATAACGACATAATTAAGAATGTCATTTACAAAAAAACTGCGTTTATTAAAATCCGAACCATTGACCAACTGGATCAGCTGCAGTTGATCGTTCCTGGCTTTAATTTCCTCCTGGTCAACCGGATCGTTCAGATGGGTGGGACAGGCTAAGGTACAATCACCAAAACAATTATTCTCGAGGAACGATTCCAGGCTATCACCTAGGTTGAAAGCCAGGGTACCGATTTCTTCCGGATCGACCCGTAGATGATCGGATGGTTTTAAGTTATTGAAATAATTATGTTCGATCTGGTAACCGACGTGATTGATCAGTAGAAAAATAAAATAATCGAGATTATTTAACTCGTATATTTCTTTTTCCCAGGAAGAAACGAATTCCTGCACGGATATATATATTTTTTCAGATTTAGTCGACAATTTTATCCCGTTATTAAAATTAAAAAAATATACTACTAGCTGATGCCCCTGTCAAGTGA
>CAYSHN010000137.1:7340-8587 GCA_964430815.1 uncultured Calditrichota bacterium
ATCCCGTTATTAAAATTAAAAAAATATACTACTAGCTGATGCCCCTGTCAAGTGATTATTATAGTGATCAAGAGACATAGAGACAAAGAGGCAAAGAAGGTACAAAGGCACAGAGTGAACAAAAAAGGGTCATTGCGAGTTCCAACAGGTCGGGACGAGGCAATCTCTATTCTGTCATCCCTTAGGTACTAAGGTACTCAGGTATTCAGGTACTTAGGTACTTTTCATCCCCAATCAAAATTGCGAATACAAAAAGATTTTTATAAATTTGTACTTTGTTTATCTAGATCAAGGAGGTCATATTGGAGTTCAAGAAAATTCAAATACCAGCCGGCGGACAGGTTATCCAGGCAAAAAGGGGCAAATTAATTGTACCAGGTAATCCTTATATCCCTTTCATTGAAGGGGATGGTACTGGTCCCGATATCTGGAGGACTGCTCAGAAGGTTTTTAATGCTGCAGTTTATATAGCCTTTAACGGCCAGCGTAAAATTATATGGGTTGAAATTTTTGCCGGCGAAAAAGCTCATAGAATTTATAATGAATGGCTGCCTCAGGAAACACTGGATGCCATCTCTTATTTCACCATTGCCATAAAAGGTCCCCTGACCACCCCGGTCGGCGGTGGTTTTCGCAGTTTAAACGTCAGTATCCGGCAGGATCTGGATTTATATGCCTGTGTCCGCCCGGTCAAATATTTCAAAGGTGTTCCTTCACCGGTCAAACATCCCCAAAATATGGATGTCGTTATCTTCAGGGAAAACACCGAAGACGTCTATGCCGGCATTGAATGGCCCAGCGGTTCAACTGAGGCGAATCAATTTATCGACCTGGTAAAATCACTCGGTAAAAATATTCGTCCTAACTCGGGAATTGGCATTAAACCTATCAGTCCGACTGCCAGTAAACAATTGGTCCGCAAAGCCATTCAATTTGCGATTTCCCAAAAACGCAAAAGCGTGACCCTGGTCCATAAAGGCAATATCATGAAATATACCGAAGGAGCATTCAAGGAATGGGGCTATGAACTGGCCAGGGAAGAATTTGCCGAAGAAACTATAACCGAGGATGAATTATTTACCAAATATGACGGCAAAAAGCCTGACCATAAGGTCATCATTAAAGACCGTATTGCCGACAGCATGTTCCAGCAGATACTGACCCGCACCGCTGAATACGATGTACTGGCTACCCCCAATCTGAACGGTGACTATCTGTCTGATGCCTGTGCCGCCCAGGTCGGCGGG
>CAYSHN010000138.1:0-8561 GCA_964430815.1 uncultured Calditrichota bacterium
ACGACTGGATGCTGTTTATTAATTATTTGCACTTGGCAATTAAAGTCCTGATAGGATGGTGCGAACACCTCAATTGGACCATCTGCTGTACCACTGAAAATTCTTAAGGCACCTTCATCCTCATAATATACCCTTGGTTCTCCGCTCCAGCCTCTCCATATAATTGTGCGAGCTGTAAAATATGCACCGCCGCATATACCTATGTACCCCCCGCCCCTGCTCACATAATTAATGATTTCAGACACTCCACTTGTACCTAAATTATCATAGTAAACTGTCATGTCTGCCCCAGGCATTAATAAAACTGAATAGTGTATCAATTTTCCCTGAATTACACTATCCGGATTGATAATAGTATAAGACAAACCTATTTCTTCAAGTATTCGTTCGGTGTATATTTTGCAATTGGGCCAGACTGCACTGTCAATATAGAGAGCCACATGGATCGAATCGTACTCGAGTAAAGAAAAATCATTCGCTTCAAATGTTCCCCACTCACAACAAAGGATCGATCCAGCGATAAGTAATCCAAGCAAAACTACTTTGAACAGTTTTTTCATCTGGCTTTTCTGAAATAAGTTAAACGCATCCACCAGGATCAAATGCGATAAAAGATACTGATTTATTCCAACTCCTAGAATCCATATCAAATTTTACTTCCGAATGCCCAGCTGCTGGAGTAAATCAAGACCCAGCCAAAGAGCCGCTGCTCCGGCGGGGGCGATTTTACCCGGATCCAATCCATATTTATTACATAATGACTCATCCGAATTATTGAGTGGAATGCGACCCGTTAACTCTGACAGTATGCCCTGCTGCTGAGTTACCGTGGCCCATTCTGCGTTCAAATGAAATCTCTGCTGCTCCAATTTATTTTTAGAGTGGTACGAATACCATTCGTTCGACTTAATTAATAATAACAGACAGATTTCCGGTCTTAAATTTAATAGATTAATGGCAATCCCGGTGAGATAAATAGCAGCCATATTGTTATTGATAAAATTTTCCAGAAATAATAACCGTTTATCGCTATAAAAATATCTGAAATTTACTTCATTTTTTTCAGGTTCGGGTCGATCGAAAAGTTCCTCCAGATATTCTCTCTTTAAATTATGAATGATCGAATATTCCTGTTCTAAAAAAACGGTAGCAGGTTGGAACACAAATGAAGGGACCACATGAAACAGACTTGTATCAATTGTCACCGCCGTATCCGATCTTTTTTGTATCAACAGGTAATAATCATCACCATCCCGGTAGCAGATTAACACTGAAATGCCGATGAATGCACTTCTGCCGGAACCGGATTTGACCGGGTCTGAGCAATAAAGATGGGTTTTTTCACGCAAAGGTAATCTGGCAGAGAGATCATTAAAAACACGCTCAGAAAAATCTGTCAGAGGCTTTTTTGCTAATCCTTCTATAAGTTCCCACTCTAGAGCATAACAGGTATCCAGAGCATCGTGATAATAACCAAGGTCGCATTGTAAAGAAACTCTGTTATCAACCTGCAGCGACCGGAAAGTAAAGGAAGGGCGGTTCTCAATTTTTTTCCCTGCCTTTTCCAATAAACGACGATAGGTTTTATCTCTGATAATGAAATCATTCTCCTGACGATAGGTTGTGATCAACGGAACAGCAAGTGCCGATTCAGGATCATTAATCTGTGCTGGTGCTGCCGGGAATATTACCACAGGGTAAGTTTTTCCAAATCGTTCCAGCAGCGGATACTCTTTGTATTTCCAGCTCAGAAAATCATACAAAAACTGGTTTTCCAGAATATTTTGATCTTGCTGCATCTTGCTGCAATCCTGTATGAAAACTTTCACTAATACTGCATTTCGCCCAGGGCTTCGATCACTTTTTTGCCACTACCAGCATTTCATAATCTTTGGTGGTCAGTTGCCGGTCACGGTTAAACTTGCCCATTTCCGCTCCAAGTATATCCACTTTGTTGAAACCCAACGATTTTAACAACCAGGTAATTTCTGAAGGAACATAATAACGCTCATTGCACTGTAAAGTCTTTTTATTGCCGTCATCATCGACCTGTTCGTATTCGGAATAATCACGAAAAGTCAGCAAATCAAACGTATCGGTTTTATGAACTTCATGATCCTGATGCTGATTGATAAAATCTTTTACCGAATGGAATAAAGGAAACAAGCCGTTCAAAGTGGTAAAAATGAATATGCCGTTTTTCTTCAGGGCTCTGCCCGCATTTTTTAAAATTTCAAAATTCATTTCATCTGTTTCCATTAATGGGAAAGCCCCCTCGCACATCATAATGGCCAGATCAAAGCGCTGTCGATATTTAAGCGAACGGGCATCGGCTTTCCTGAAGCGCACTTTCACCTGGGCCTTTTTAGCCTTCAGGCGTGCCTTGGCTAACTGCGCCTGGGACAAATCGACCGCCAGAACCCGGTAACCTCTTTTAGCCAGTTCGATAGCATGGCGACCTGTGCCACAACCGATATCAAGGATGGAAAAATTTTTATTAAATTGTATCTCTTTTTCGATAAAATCAACTTCGCCTGTAGTACCTTTAGTAAACGGTTCCTGATCATATCTATTGGCATAATTTTCAAAAAATTCTTCATACCATTGTTTCTTCATTGCTCTCACCTTTCATCATAACCCTGGGCGACCAGCCTGGTACCGATATTTTCGTAGATACCCTGTTCTTCGGGAGTCCAGGTGCCAAGACCGTCAACATAGCGGTTAAACATACAAAAAGCCGCAGCAACCAGGACAGTATCGTGAATGGTCTGGTCATCGGCACCGGCAGAGCGGGCACGCTCTATCTGATCTTTTGTTACGTATTTCCCCCCTTGCTGGACTGCAGCAGCAATATCCAACAGTGCCTGCATTTTTGCACCGAATGACTTTATATCTGACTGCCGCAGGACTTTGTCGACTTGCTCGGCCTGATCCGGCGGCAACAATTTCCTGGCCGCGGCGCCATGAGCACGCATACAAAATTTGCACTCGTTTCTCCCTGAAACAAAAGCAGCGATGAGTTCCCGCTCTCCTTCCGTTAAAGATGATTTACCGCGTAAAATCTGCTGAGTGAATATGTTCAGCGACCGCGCCGTATCGGTATAGGTGGATAGCAGGCTAATAATTCCGGGCGCTCCCGGTGTCACTTTTATATATGCCATTAATTGCCTCCATGATCTTTATATCATCATTATTAGATCCATACGACCCCTACGGGGTTGTATTTTATATTAGAACACATCGTTTGCTCTAAACATGTGATGCCTCCGGCATCAGCACTTCATGACTGCTTTATTCTCCATTCTCTCATCTTTAATCTTTACTCAGTGCCCTGCTGCCGGAGTGCCCGTTAATACAACCCCCTAACCCTCTACCTAGCGGTAGATCTACGCCCTGTCTGCGCCAGGGCTACGACCTTTTCTGAGGGGGAATACTATGTGCCTTTGTGCCTGAGTGACTTTCTTTGTCTCTTTGTCCCTTAAAATTCACATCACCCGTCCCGGTTAGAAAAACGCTTAGACCGGTCATATGGAATAACGTCGAAAATCTCACCCTGGTTCAATTTTTAAGTAATCTGTTTCCAGAATTTCAGGGTATATAAATCGCCATGAACCGATTTGAATACTTCTTTCAGCGGCTCCGGAATACCGGAGTAACGATCTATTTCATCAATAAAAAATTCATCCTCTGTGGCCAAAATCCAGTTTTCCTCAGGTTCCATCTCTTCCATCTCATTCCGTGGTTCCGGTTTTTCCCGGAATTTGATCTGCTCGATCGGTAAAACATCATCGTAATCGAAGAGCACCACTCTGCCCCAGTGGGTAATCCCGTAATTCCAGGTATTGAACAAGTCGGAGGGAAAAACACCGCTGGCAGCCAGGTCCTTCAGAAAGTAACCAAAATCAATCAACACATGTCGCAGTGTTTCCGGATTTCTCTCCGATTCGAAATACATCGGCAGCGGAACGACTTTCCGTTGCACGTACACATGTTTGATAACGACATAATCACTAGTAATGGTGACATTATTCTTGGCTGCCAGTCTAAATTCTTCCAGCAGCACTGCTGAAAAGCGTTTCTTCTTGAAACGCAGATTTTCAAACTCCTGCGTATCGACCATTCTGCCGGCACGATCATGATGCGAAACAAAATTATAACGGAAACGTACCTGTTCCCGGGTGATTGTTTTAAGTGTATCTATTTTCGAGCGCAGAAAACAGGGCCGGTCCTTGATCACCTTAAATACAAAATCATAACTCGGCATTGTAAAAGCGATCATCACCGCACCTTCTAAACCGGGAGCAATAACGAATTGTTCTTTCGACACATGTACAAACCGGTGCAAATCCCGGTAAAATTCTGTTTTACCATGGCGGTTATAACCGAGCGAATTATAAAGCTCTGCCAGTTGGGCGTGCGGTATAATGTAGTGTAAAAACTCAATGAGCATATCATACCTTTCCACGTCAACCAGGAAATAGGAATAGGCAAAACTAAAAACAATACTGGCCTCTGCTTCATGCAAAAGAACCGTATCTACGATGATTCCCTTTTCACTATTGATCAGCGGGATAATCAGCGGAATGGAACGGGCATTAGCCACAATTCGGCCTATGATGTAGGCTTCTTTATTCCGGTAAAAAACTGCTTTTACGATATCGACATTATAAACCTGATTCATACCGACAACAGGCCAGAGATATAAATCGATCT
This sequence comes from uncultured Calditrichota bacterium, assembly GCA_964430815.1. Classification (GTDB taxonomy): domain Bacteria; phylum Calditrichota; class Calditrichia; order JAJRVZ01; family JAJRVZ01; genus CAVZSQ01. Next base: position 4,714 of record CAYSHN010000138.1, read on the forward strand.
CCTGAGCTACCAGCTGAACATCCCGTTCAAGATTTTCATAATTTAAATTAAAGGAAAAATCCTCTAAAATATTTTTTACCAGAGATCCGGTACTGGACTCTCTCGCATAGCGGCGATAGACTGCGAAAGTGTCTCCAGATTGAGATTTCGATACTTTGGGATGGAGGTAAAAAAATTCCACCTCCCGGTTGATACCCAGAGTTTTCAGCATTTTCCGGGTAACCGAATTAAAAAATGTTTCAGCACGGTCGATGTCATATCGCTGAGCAACCAGAGTAGCAAAACGTTGTTTAGCAGATATCCAGAGTAGCGCTTCCTGTACCTGATCCTTAAGAATGGAATCGAGTTGACTGGTAAATCGTTCAAGCACCCAATCATACAGATCCAATCGTTCGGTTGCATCACGAAGTCCACCCGACCAATCTTTTTCCTCAAACTTTTGTTTGGCCCGGTATGTTATAGAGCGGAATGCGGCATTAAAGGAATCGAAAGCATCCAGGGTAAGTTTCGCCACCAGCTCGGCATTTTCATTGACCTTCATTAGACATCGGTCCTGTTGATTTAAGCCTTAAGCACAAATTGGTCTAAGCCTGCGGTTTATTAGGCCATAATTTTATACAGACCAGATCAACTAACAGTGCGGCTACACCGGTTCGCCATAGTATATCACCAATTACCTGGCCGAGAAAAAACAGGGTTGCCAGAAAGGATACAATACTGAAAAAAAATAGCACAATTTGTATAATTCGCATTGTTTAAACTCCCCTGCTAATCGATTAAATTATATCGGTTATAATTCTACCAGTAATGGTGAACATGCGGACGCACCAACCGGTTATATATTTCGTTGATCTTAGTCATTGTACCGGTCGAGAGTGGAGGGAGGCCTGCGGCCGATTTGATATTCTCCTCTACTTGTTCTGCACGCTTGGCTCCCGGAATGGCACAGGTAACAGCCGGGAACATCAAAATCCAGCGCAGGGCCAGCTGGGCCAGTGTCTGTCCGGAAGGTACTAAAGGCCGCAGTATATCAACCACCTGCAAACTTAAATCATAATCAAGCCCCGAAAATGTTTCACCGCGATCAAATGCTGCCCCCTGACGATTGAAATTACGGTGATCGTCGCTGGCAAAAGTAGTGCTGCGGGTGAATTTCCCGGTCAGCATACCGGATGAGAGCGGTAATCTGGTTAATATGCCCACCTTGCGGCGCTGTGCTTCTTTGAAGAATAATTCAGCTGGTCGCTGCCGGAAGATGTTGAAGATTATCTGTACCGACTGTACGCCCGGATATTCGATGGCTTTCAAAGCCTCCTCGACTTTTTCCACACTTACCCCATAATGACGGATTTTACCTGCTTTAATCAGATCATCAAGAATACCGAACACCTCAGGTCTATAATACACTTCGGTCGGCGGACAGTGTAATTGTAATAGATCCAGAGTATCCGTCTGGAGATTTTTCAGACTGCGTTCAATAAAAGAAGTAAGATTTTGCCGGTTGTATCCCTCAGCTACATGCGGATCGAGCCGGCGACCGGCTTTGGTGGTGATATAGAACGACTCCTTACGTTCACGACGGAGTTTTGCCAACAAACATTCGCTTCGACCATCACCATATACATCGGCGGTATCGAAGAGGTTCACCCCCAGATCAAGAGCACGATGTAAGGCGGCCAGCGATTCTTCATCATTCACGGTACCCCAGGTACTACCGATAGCCCAGGCACCAAAACTGACTGTCGACACCTGCCAGCCAGTGCGTCCCAGTTCACGATATTCCATAACGACCCCCGATATTCCTATTATCACCTGAAGATTATATGGTTCACGGTATAAATGTTTTTCTGAGCTCTTCAAGCCGGGTCTGTGCCGTTGGATCATCTGTGAACATTTTCAGCAGATGCTCGCAGGCATAATCAGAACAATAGGCACAACTTTCAAGTTTTCTTCCTAGTGCACATTTCCTGATCTGGCAACTCCGGCAGGTCGAGAAAATCCTTGCTGTATTTGTCCGGCAGCCGTCACAATCATTAATTTCATGCGGTTGCAACTTCATTCCGTAACGCTCGGCAAGAATACTAGCGATTGAGATCCTCATGGTTTGTTGAACAGACAGGTCCTGCTCAAGTGTGGCCAGATGAATCGGACAACTGCTGCAATCTAAACCGCAATAGGCTATCATATGTTTCATGATGAATAAATTACCTCTTTCATACTAGGCGCAATATGATGCGCCTCTACAATTATTTATCTGGGCCACCGGACATGCTTACACCGTCATGGGCACGGTAAAACCGTGCCCCTACGATTATTTAAAGGCGATTAAATATATCCGGTTAAATACCAATTTAACTTTGTTATTATAGATGGCTTGTTTGACGAACTCCTGCCGGACAACATCTTTGAACGCTTCCTGATATCCTTCGTCAAATCCATGCTTATAATATAATTTATTCAAATAACCTGCAATGGCACCAGAAGCAAATATGGAATATGTTTCTTCAGGACTGTGGAATGTTTCGATGGTTTGAATCTCACTAAAGGCAACCTTAAAGTCATGACGAGTAAAACAAGCGGCATATTCTTGTGCAGTATCAAGAAAAAACCAGGGTGGATTGAAATCCCGTATATAGGGAGCGCAGCGGGAATTGTTTCTTACAGCGTCAATGGCAGCAATAAAGTTTGGACTATATGCTTTCCTGGCCGGCGCCTGAATTCCTATTCTTCCTCCGTTTTTTAAAGCGCGATGAAAATTGATAATTACCTTATCAACATCATTAATCCATTGAAAGGTTGAATTGCAGAAGATGACATCAAATTGATTGGTAAAATCGATCTCCTCCGCTGAGCTGACTTCAAATTGAATGTCTTGGCCAAATACTTTTTTTGATTCTTTGATCATACCGATTGCCGGATCAATACCAATAACGTATCCTCCGGAGTAATCATAAATCTTTTTAGTCAGATTTCCTGTGCCGCAGCCGACATCCAGTACGCTTTCATCTTTATGAATATCTAATAGTGCAAAAAGAATATCCGCTGCGGAACTCTGAATAATGGAGGTTTCCTTATATCTCTGAGCTATCTCTGAAAATAACTCATTTGACATCATTCACCTCGCAGGTACAATAAAACTTTAAACTCTAGGCTATCAGATGCACAGGCAGCTCAGTGAATTCCGTTTTTGATTGTGCATATATACTTCACAACCGGAATTTAAGACAATTGAATCACCAAATACTTGTAAAATGGTAACAATATTAGCTAAGCAGCGCACCCAGCAACATCACGACCAAAACAATAGCATATATTGCTAAAATAACCACAGTTAAAATTCCCAGAAAAGTATAATGGTCTTTTAAATTTTTTAAGGCAACGGATAAGTCGTTAGCATCCGAATTTGCCAGACTGCTTTTTACATGCACTGAAAACCGGTACAGATAAAGAATTGGGAAAAAATAGATAGCGGCAATGATTATATAAATGATAACAAGAAAAATGCCGGAAAGTGGTCCCATCGCACCTTCTTGACCCAGCATCGGCATAATAAAGATCATAGCTATTCCTACAATAGCTAAAATACCCAGCGCAATGAATCCCAGAATCGAAAAGAACATAGTCCATTTTCTGATTTTACCGAGGTGAGCAACCGCTTCCTGGGTAAGCCCAATTTTAATTTCAGAAATTGGATTTTCCATTTTTCCCTCCCATGATTTCTTGGATGTTTAGCAATTAATTAGAGAACATATGAAATGCAGACAAGTCAAATACCACACTAAATTGTGCAGCTAATATAAAACATATAAGTCAAAATATCATCCATGAATTTATTTATGGTACGATAT
>CAYSHN010000139.1:0-8497 GCA_964430815.1 uncultured Calditrichota bacterium
TGGGTTATGAAGAAAACTCAGAATACTCCGGAGCTGCTGCTTAAATCAATTTCCTTAATTACTACACCAGCCGGTTGTTGATAACAATACAACACTGCCCGGGCCACATCCTGCGCTTTTAACATTTTCTGACGATCCCAATGATAAGGTAAGCGATCATGCATGGAGCTATCAACCGAAGACGGGAAAATGGATGTAACCCTGATCTTTCTGCTCTGTAACTCCAAACGCAAAACATCGGCATAGGCTTTTAAACCGGCTTTGGAGGCACAATATGCTGACCAATCCGGGAATTCATTTTTCCCTGCTACCGAATTAATAAAGATGATCTGACTTCCGGCAGGCATCAGGGGCAGACACTTTTGAGTGAGTAAAAATGGTGCAGTAAGATTTATTTGGAATGTTTCATTCCATAGTTCGCTGGACATCTTAGCACAGGATTCGACATGTGCCACTCCGGCATTGTGTACCAGCAAAGTAAGATTTTTCTTCTTTTTAATTAGGACCTTGATTAAAGCATCTATTTGATCAGTGCTACCCAAATCAGTTGTAATATAATCACTGCGCTTTCCTTGCTTTTTAATCGTAGCTGAAACTTTTTTAAGTTGTGCTTCACTCCGGGCGGTGATAATCATTTCCAGGTCTTTACCGGCCAAAGCCAGTGCAATAGCCCGGCCGATGCCTTTACTGGCACCGGTCACCAGTGCTAAATTATACGGCATTACGTTCACTCCGGATCAATTCCAGAAACTCCGACCGTGTCTTAGAGTCATCATGAAAGGATCCCAGAAGCGTCGAGGTAATCATCTTGGCCTTTTCCTTACGGACACCTCTCATCATCATGCACATATGGTATCCTTCGATCACCACCCCTACCCCCTCCGGTTTCAGATGCTCTTGCAGTACATAGGCGATCTGCTGGGTCATATTTTCCTGCACCTGCAGACGTCGGGCGAACATATCCACAATTCGTGGAATTTTGCTTAAGCCCACTACTTTACCAATGGGAATATAACCGACATGAGCATGTCCGAAAAACGGTAACATGTGATGCTCGCATAAACTGTAAAAATCAATGTGGGTTACCACCACCATTTCATTATAATTAACATCAAAATGAGCTTCATTGATCAGTTCTTCAGGGGACTGATTATAGCCGCTGGTTATTTCTTTTAACATTCTGGCTACACGGTAGGGGGTACGCTCCAGTCCCTGTCGATCGGGATCTTCACCAATTCCGATTAATAATGTGCGTACTGCTTTCTCTAATTCCTTATCGTCTTCAAGATGTTCAGGCCTGATAATTTTACTTTTCTTCAATCAACACCTCTTTTCCAATTTCAAAGTAATTATTATTGGTCTCCCACAATTTTAAATAAAATAACATATCCACAGTAAATATTTTATTCAACTCATCCCATAGATATTGGATGATTACTTCGCCTGTGGAGACAATAGTTTTAAAAAAATCTACTTCTTTATCCAGATGTCGATGGTCCAATCGGTCAAGAACCTCCCTGACCAGGCTGTCCATTTGATCCAGAGCAAAGATCATCCCTGTTTTTTGATCCGGTTCTCCGATTAAAGATACTTCCAGTTTATAATCATGACCGTGCCCCTGTGGATTATTACACTGATCATAAATCTGCAGGTTTTGTTCATCACTCAGTTTGGCAGTATGAAGTCGATGCGCTGAACTGAACTCATAAACCCGGTTTAATGTTGTTTTTAGTTTCACTGCTTATCTCTCCATACATCAACATACAGATCATGGCGTTCATATAAACGTATCTTGTACAGCCGGAACTCCCCTTTATCCTGTAACTGCCTGTCAACCAGATCAAAAAGTACCCGGGCAATATTCTCGGTGGTAGGTATCTGTTTTTTAAAAAAGGGAGTATCAATATTGAGATATTTATGATCAAATTGTGTTACGATGGTGGCAACATGTTTTTTCAAGTCGGTCAGATTGATGATCATGCCGGTTACCGGATCTATTTTCCCCGATACTGTTACATGCAGTTCATAATTATGTCCGTGTCCATAAGGACTTGTACACAGGCCAAATATCTGTTCATTTTTTTGTTGGCTCCATTGCTCGCACCAGTAGCGGTGACTGGCCGAAAATTCGAATTTTTTGGTTATTAAAACACGATGGTCGCTCATATGAACCTCAGGATATCAAATCAATTAATTTAAGAAAGATTAAACTTTTTTTATCCCACTAATATTTCAAATGTCATACCCGATCTCTATTATACAAGTATTGTTGTATGTTGCCTGCCTGGCGCCATGCCTGCGGCAGGCAGGGCAGACAGGTCGGGTATCAAGATTCCCGCCTATACTATCTTCATCCTTGGTGTACCTTCTTGGTGCACCTTTCACGGGAATGACTTTGTGATACCCATAATTTATCAAAACCAATATATTTTACAATTAAATTATCAATTGCAATTTTCCTGCAAAACATTTCTTGCCTGAGCATATCGACCATAGTATATTATGCCAGCCATAGGGGTGTCCCAGTTTTCGGGACTGAGATTACACCCTTCGAACCTGATCTGGATGATACCAGCGTAGGAAACGGGCAATATAGAATTCAATTTTAAAGAAACCGCTCATCTACTCTGGTGAGCGGTTTCTTTTTTAGTGAGGTATTATATGCAGTTTTATAAATACTTTATTATAACATTATTACTCCTGCTAATAACCGGCCAAGCTATGGCTCAGCTACCCTGTCGCATCAGCGGGAAGATAATTGACGCGGAAACAGGTGAATCTCTGGCCGGCGCAAATATGCTGGTCGAAAATTTAAACCGTGGCACTACCACCGATTCCACTGGTTATTTCCAATTTTCCAACCTTGCTCATGGTATCTATACTATCAGTGCCAGCTATATCGGTTACCAGGTTCAAAAAGTGCGTGTGTATCTGTCAACCGCTAAAGAGACATCCCTCACCCTGGCCCTCTCCCCCATTATCTTGCCAGGTCAATCGATTGTGGTTACCGCTACCAGGGCACTGGAAGGAAAAACACCGGTTACATTTACCAACTTTTCTGCGCAACAGATAGAACAGAATCATACTATTGGCGATATCCCAATGATGCTTTCACAAATGCCAAACAGTTATTCATATTCCTTATCCGGTGATGAAACGGGGTACAGTTTTCTCAAAATCCGTGGTTTTGATCAGAAAAGGATCGGGGTAATGATAAATGAAATCCCCCTCAATGATCCGGAAGATCAGCAGGTATACTGGGTCGATCTACCAGACCTGGCTGAAAGTACTGAAGATATACAAGTACAGCGGGGAGTAGGTAACAGCATTTATGGTTCTGCTACCTTTGGCGGATCAATTAACCTTAATACCGAGATCTTTGCATCCGAACGGGAGATCAAGATCACCATGGGTGGAGGAAGTTATAACACCCGTAAATTCCTGGCTGAATATAAATCTGGTCTGCTGCAGAATACCTATGCGGTTTACGGCCGATTCTCACGTATTCTCAGTGACGGTTATCGCCGGAATTCTGCTTCCGATTTGACTGCCTATTTTCTTGGTTTCGAACGCTATGACCGGAATATGGTAACCCGTCTGAATATTTTTAACGGCTATGAACACACCCATCCCGACTGGGACGGCATACCACAAAATATACTGTCTTCCGACCGGCGTTATAAAAAAGAGACCTACGATAATGCTGTGGATGATTTTAACCAGCCACAATTCCAGTTGATTCACAACTGGCAGATCTGGCCTCTGATTAATTTGACCAATACATTCTATTATATCCACGGTCAGGGTTACTATGAAAATCTAAAAGAACAGAAGTCACTACTGGATTATGGGATGAATGAATTTGAAACAACCGATCCCACTTTGTTTGGTGCCGATTCTCTCAACTATTATTTTACTGCCAGCGATAGCACCCTCTACCAGGGTAGCAACGGAAAATATATCGTCGCCAAAACCGATCTGGTACGTCAGAAATGGGTCAAGAAAAATCAATATGGCTGGATTGGAAAACTGAACTATGACACCGGTGAAGGTATAATGACCCTGGGAACCGCCATCTATCTGTTCGATAGCGATCACTACGGAAAGGTATTGTGGGCAAAAAATATTCCGGCTGTTTATTCACCCGAACAAAAATATTATGGTTATAATGGTCAGAAGAACAATTTTTCCGCCTATTTCAACTATTTTTACCGGTTAAAGAAGCATACCGATGTACTGACCAATATACTTTATGAACATAAGGAGTATAGTTTTCAACAAAAAGTGGAAGGATTATTCAACGAGGTTGAACTTAATCGCTATAAAGTGAAGTATAATTTTTTCAATCCAAGTTTAGGTTTGAATTATGGTTTTCATTCGAATTGGAATATCTACGGGAATATATCCATCTCTCACCGTGAACCTTCTGACGACGATCTGTTCGATGAATTTACCGGGCCCGATGATCTGTCAGCTGATCCACTCTTTGACCGGGCTGACACGGTAACTGCTGAAGGTCGGGTACAATATATTAAATGGAGTAAGCCTATTGTTAGTCCGGAATTAGTGCTCGATTATGAAGCGGGTCTGTCCTATCAGCATCCCGATTGGGGATTTAAACTGAATTTTTATTACATGGATTTCAGAAATGAAATCGTTCCGTTAGGCACGGTGGATAAAGATGGGATGCCAGTTAAAGGAAATGCGGAACAGACTATCCATACGGGTGCGGAAATTGCCTTTACAACCAAACCGGCAACATTTTTGTCCCTGGATGGCAATTTTGCCTACAGCAAAAACTACTTCCAGAAATTTACTGAACGACAGATAATCGATTGGGATCTTTATCTGGTAGGTAGAAAAGATTTAAGCGGCAATCCGATTGCCGGGTTTCCCGATATAATTGGTAATCTTCGCTTAGCGTTAAACTGGCGGGATATTTCAGCATCTTTTTTATTCAGACACATTGGGAAACAATACCTGGATAATTCCGGAGACCCGGACCGGACGATCGATCCTTTCCGTCGTTTGGATCTGATTCTGGATTATCATTTAAAACAATTTTTTTATTTACCGGAAATCCGTTTTCTGTTTAAAATTAATAATTTACTGGATGAAACCTACGAAACAGCAGGTTATTATGATCCCTGGAGCGAAACGGCTTTTTACTATCCGGCTGCTCCCCGTAATTATTATCTAGCAGTGAGTTTGTACTTCTGATTTAAACAAGTTATGTCAGAAAAAAAATACCATAATCTGTTGATTATTGCTAACGGGCAACCACCCGCTCCAAAAATATTACAACAACTAATCCGGGAGACCAGCTTAATCATTGCTGTCGATGGTGGCAGCACCATTTGTTACCATAACCATATTCAACCAGACTATATCGTCGGTGATCTGGATTCGATCCGGCCGGAGTTGCGTGATTATTTTGCAAACACAAAATTTATATATCTGCCTGATCAAAATTTTCATGATTTGGAAAAAGCAATCAAATTTGCCCAAAGTTTAAATCCACAGATAATAAAAATTGTTGCTGCTTTCGGTAAACGCGCCGATCAAACCCTGGCCAATTTGTTAACTCTACAGTCTAAATTCAATCAAATATCGCTGGAATTTTACGATGATTATGGCCGGTTGGAAATCATTTCCACTAATCGCCAAATTATCCTGCCAGTCGGCCAACTTATCTCTCTGTTCAGTTTTTTACCCGTCTATGGTATAACTCTGCACGGTTTTAAATATCCTGTTCAAGATGTTGATTATCCGCATGGGTTTAATGGTTTAAGCAATGTAATTGCCAAAAAACCGGCAAAAATAATCATCAAACAAGGTTCCCTATATCTCTATACCCTGCTGACTAATGATTAAATTAACCGTTTGGGACATTCTGGTCCTTGTTTTATATATCATACTATTACTTTACCTGGGCTTCCGGACTTTCAGGCAGACCAATAAATCAAGGCAAGCTGATTTTTTACTGGCCAACCGTTCGCTCACTTTACCCTCTTTTGTAGCAACTCTGGTCACTACCTGGTATGGGGGTATTCTGGGTATCGGTGAATTTGCCTATAATTATGGCCTGTCTACCTGGATAGTATTCGGCTTACCTTATTACATTTTTGCGTTGCTCTATGCTCTGATCCTGGCTCACAAAGTCAGAAAGGCTGGGACTTTTACCATTGCCGATATGTTTTACCAGAACTATGGTAAATCCGTCGGATTCTTTAGTAGTATCTGTCTTTTATTCATGACCACTCCGGCACCTTACATTTTGATTGTCGCTTTAATTCTACAGATAATCTTTGGCTGGTCATTTTTTATATGTGTACTGACCGGTACTTTTTTCTCAATAATATATATTTATTGGGGTGGTTTTCGAAGTGTAGTTAGAACCAATGAATTTCAATTTATACTGATGTACGGTGGTTTTATTATTCTACTCATCTATGCAATTTTTCATTTTGGTGGTTGGACTTATCTGAAAACAAATCTTCCATCCATGCATTTGAACTGGCATGGCAAAAATTCAATACAGTATATTCTCGTTTGGTTTTTCATCGCCTTCTGGACCTTTGTGGATCCGGGATTTCATCAACGTTGTTCCGCAGCCAGAACGGAGCAAGTAGCCCGCCGGGGAATTCTGGTTTCGATTGTATTCTGGTTTATATTTGATTTTCTCACCCTTAGTACCGGCTTATATGCTGCGGCCTCTTTAAAAGATATCAAACCTGCCCTGGCTTATCCTTTGTTGGCTGATCTGATCTTACCACCTTTCCTCAAAGGATTATTTTTTATCGGAATGTTAGCAGTAGTAATGTCAACTATCCACAGTTATGCCTTGCTCTCTGCAATTACTTTTGGTCGTGATATCATTTGGCGCATTAAAAAACAAGCGGATGAAAGCCAGACGGTGCTGTCGACCCGGTCCGGATTGCTGGTTACCGCGATTGTTTCAATTCTGCTGGTATGGTCGATTCCTTCAGTAATTCAACTCTGGTATGTGATTGGAACATTATTTATCCCTCCCATGCTGTTACCATTATTAACTGCCTATTACCCGCAGTTTCAACTTAAATCCCGTTCCACTTTTTTAGTCATGCTATTAAGTTTCAGCATATCTCTATTCTGGTTTAGCTGGGGACAAATGCATAATGCTGCAGGATTTGTCCATTATCCTTTCAATCTGGAACCTTTTTTCCCGGGATTACTGGCCAGTATGGGAATATATCTCGTGTGTAATATCTTAACACAATTGAAACATAGTAACTAATAAACCCGTTCAGGGCAGTTACATTATGTTTGCTTGGTACATTGGTCTTGACTAATTTTAATTTTATTCATCGTATTAATGGTCAACAATATTGGTCTATGTCTCTAGTAAATAGCATAATGAAGATTAAGCGTTATTGGAAAGTCGCTGTGAGTTATGGCTTTGGTCTGTCACGCTCACTAGCTGGCCCGATAACGGTTCATATCGAAACAACCAATATCTGCAATTTTCGCTGTGTATATTGTCCGCAGAGCAATCCCGATCAACATTTTCAGAAGCTGGGCCGGGGCAAGATGTCATTTACCAATTACCAGCTCATACTTGATAAAATACTTCAAACCTGGCCGGTCCGTGAGGTCGTCTTAACTCGCGATGGTGAGCCATTGGTACATCCAGAACTGGATAAATTCATAGACTACGCGGCCAGAAAAGGATTAGCTGTAACTATTGGTTCTAATGGTTCTTACTTTACTAAAGAACGGGCTGAACAATTGATTGAAAGTGGTTTGACCAAGTTGAAAGGTGATTTCTGCACCGATCGTACTAAATATGAAAATCTACGCCAGGGCGGCAAATGGGAGACCGTTCTGGCAGGGTATCGTACTGTTATCGAATATGCCATCACCCACCGGAAAAAATTCTACCTGATTCTGGTTGATTTGAATACCTATGACCTTCATGGTCAGCAGGAAATAAAAAGAAGTTTACAGGAACTGCAGCAACTTTTTCCATATCCACCGGAATACTTTTCTATAAAACCAGCACTGATGCATAATTCTTTTGATGAAGCATCGGTGATTCTTTCCAGTAGCAAAAAACTGCCGCAGAACAAATACAATCTCTGCCACCATCCCTGGATCGAATTGGTTATTGATTATCAGGGAAATGCCGTGGGATGTTGCCGGGATTTACGCAGCGAATATATTATTGGCAATATTCTGGAATGCCAGGATATTGCTGCCGAAATCTGGAATGGTGCAGCGATGCGTTATCTGCGTCAGCAACTGGCCAAGAAATCTCCACAATCGATGGTTACCTGCAATAAGTGTGATCTGCCTTATGGAATCTCTTATGCCGGACGGGGAATTTTCAATAAATTCATACGCTATATTAGGCAATAAAATTGAAATTAATATATGCCCGCTAATGATGATTGGGCCAGGAAGATAATCCAGGCCTGGGATCCTGCTTACCGTCCCCGCTGGGAAGTGTTCGACGCAC